>CAIQIC010000320.1 GCA_903871765.1 uncultured Lentisphaerota bacterium | reverse complement strand
GAGCTGTGGTCCTTCATGAATTTCTGCAGATGTTGCGTCAGATCCTTGATGCGCGTCGTCAGCAAGGCCACCTGGACTTCCACGGAGCCGGTGTCCCGGTCGTGGGTCTGGTAAGCCTGCTTGATGCTCGCCTTGGTTGCGTTTGCCATAACCTGTAACAGACCTATTTCTGTTTCTCTTTGCTCTTTCTTTTGTTGGTGTCGGCGTCAACTCTAGCGCAGTCCGGCGTACCTGTAAAGCGTTAAATAACGATGGCCGACCGCGGCGCGATTTGACATGCGCCGGCGCACCGGCCTAGAATGGCCCGTGGTGCGGCGGTGCGCGGCCCATAAAGGTGAAACGCCATGTCGGAATACCTGCAAAGCTTTTCCCCCCTCAGCCTGTGGGTGCTCCTGCTGCTGGGCGGCCTGCTGCCCGTCACCGGCGCGCTGCTGTGCGTCCGCCGCTTCCGCTCGGTCGAACGCCTGCGGCGCGACTACGACGTGATCGGCGCCACGTTCACCGTCATCGGCGGCTTGTACGGCGTGCTCCTGGCGTTCATGGTGATGACCGTCTCGACGCAGTTCAGCAACACCCTGACGTACTGCGAACAGGAGGGCAATGTGCTGGCCAACCTGCACCGCGATTCCTACGGCCTGCCGGCGACCAACCAGCTTCTCGTCCGGCAGGCGCTCATCCACTATGCCCGCGTGGTCGTCACGGACGAGTGGCCGGAGCTCAAACAGCGTTCCGACAGCCCGCGGGCGACGGCGGCGATGAACCGCATCTGGGAACAGTATCACCGCATCGAGCCCGGCACCGAACGGGAGAAGATCTGGCTGCAGGAATCCGCGGCGCGGCTGAACGAGCTGGCCGGCCTGCGCCGGCTGCGCATCCTGGCCAGCCAGGACACGCTCAGCGGGGTGCTGTGGGCGCTGTTGCTCGCCGGCGGCACCATCACCATCGGCTTCATGTACTTCTTCGGCGTCGAGCGGTTGCGTGCGCACCTGATCCTGACGCTGGCGTTGGGCGGCTTGATTCTGCTGATCCTCTTTGTCATCTACTCCTATGACAATCCCTTCTGGGGCGAACCGCACATCGACCCGACGGCCTTCCTCCGCTTCCTCGCCCGCCACCCCACGCCGGAGTGATATTTTGCTTGCCCGCCGTGGGTGCGGTCATTATCCTCCCGCCCCCAACGGGGCGCGCTTAACCGCGTCCGACCGTTGAAAGCGAGGAATTGGTATGACGGCCAACAAAAAACTGCAGCAATGGGTGGACGAGGTTGCGGCGTTGTGCCGACCGGACCGGGTCCAGTGGTGCGATGGTTCACAGCGGGAAGCCGACGAACTCTGCGCCCTGATGGTGCGGAACGGCACGTTCACGCCGATCCCCGCGCGGCCGGGCAGTTTCTGGTGCCGCTCGAACCCCGGCGACGTCGCGCGCGTCGAGGACCGCACGTTCATCTGCTCCACGAGCAAGGACGACGCCGGCCCCACGAACAACTGGTGCGACCCGGTGGAGATGAAGACCAAGCTGCGCGGTCTGTTCCAGGGCGCCATGCGGGGCCGCACGCTGTACGTCATCCCGTTCAGCATGGGCCCGATCGGCTCGCCCATCGCCCACATCGGCGTCGAGCTGACCGACTCGCCCTACGTCGCAGTCAACATGCGCATCATGACGCGCATGGGCGCCCAGGTGTTGGAAGCCCTCGGCGGCGGGGGCGCGTTCGTGCCCTGCCTGCACTCCGTCGGCATGCCGCTCGTCGCGGGGCAGCCGGATGTCGCCTGGCCGTGCAACCCGGACCATAAGTACATCGTGCATTTTCCGGAAGAGCGTGCGATCTGGTCGTTCGGCAGCGGCTACGGCGGCAATGCGCTGCTCGGCAAGAAGTGCTTCTCGCTGCGCATCGCCTCGATCATGGCGCGCGACGGCGGCTGGCTGGCCGAGCACATGCTCATCCTGGGCCTGACCAATCCGCAGGGCCGGAAGATCTACGTCGCGGCGGCGTTCCCCAGCGCCTGCGGCAAAACCAACCTCGCCATGCTCACGCCGACCATCCCCGGCTGGAAGGCCGAGTGCGTCGGCGACGACATTGCGTGGATGAAGTTCGGCGCCGACGGCCGTCTCCACGCGATCAACCCCGAGGCCGGCTTCTTCGGCGTCGCCCCCGGCACCTCGCTGCACTCGAATCCGAACGCGATGCAGACGCTGACCAGGAACAGCATCTTCACCAACGTCGCGTTCGACGCGGCGCGGGGCGACGTCTGGTGGGAGGACATGACCGACCAGCCGCCGGCCAGACTCACGAGCTGGCTCGGCGAGGAGTGGACGCCCGGCGGCGGTAAGAAGGCGGCGCATCCGAACGCGCGCTACACCGCACCCGCCGCGCAATGCCCGGTGATTGATCCCGCGTGGCAGGATCCCGAGGGCGTGCCGATCTCCGCGATCCTCTTCGGCGGCCGCCGCCCGACCACCGTCCCGCTGGTTTTCGAGGCGCTGAGCTGGCAGCACGGTACGTTCCTCGGCGCGCAGCAATCCTCCGAGACCACCGCGGCGCAGGCCGGCGCGGTGGGCGTCGCGCGGCGCGACCCGATGGCGATGCTGCCGTTCTGCGGTTACCACATGGGTGACTACTTTGCCCACTGGCTCAAGATCGGGGCGACGCCCGGCGTCAAGCTGCCGAAAATTTTCTACGTGAACTGGTTCCGGAAGTCGGCCGACGGCCGCTGGCTCTGGCCGGGCTTCGGCGAAAACGCGCGCGTGCTCAAATGGATCTTCGAACGCTGCGCCGGAACCGGCCGGGCCGTGCCGACGGCCATCGGCTGGCTGCCCACATCCGACGCGCTCGACGTCAGCGGCCTGCACGTGCCGCCCGCCGATGTCGCCGAACTCTTGAGCGTGGACCAGGCCAAGTGGCTGGCCGAAATCCCCGCCATCCGCGAGCACTTCGCCAAATTCGGCGCGCGCCTGCCGCAAGGTCTGGCGGACGAACTCGACGCGCTGGAGATCAGGCTGAAGCTGTAAGTTCTTCGTTAGAAGAACTGAAAGTCCTTCCCTTGGAAGGAGCCTGAGGCTTAAGACCGAAGGCTGAGGACGGGAAGGCCTGTTCCGTCATGCTGCCGACCCCTGCCGGCTTGTCCGGCAGGTGAAGAAGTTTTGCGTCTAGACCGCGCCGGCCACAGAACTTCCGCTCCGGCGAGGCAAGCCTGCCGGGGGCGGCGACCCGACTAAAATGCAGCATATTACATTTTGGACTTGACCAAACTGCGTTTTAACGCACAATGGTCGCGTGAAACGATACTTGCATGACGTGCTGGTTGACGATGTGCGCAAGAAAATGGTGCTGCTCACCGGGCCGCGCCAAGTGGGCAAGACCTATCTAGCCAAGGCGTTGATGCAGGAGTTCCAGCATCCGCAATATTTGAACTACGATGTCCTTGAGGACGCGCGGATCATTCATCAGCAACGCTGGCTACCGCAGACGGATTTGCTGGTATTCGACGAGATCCACACCCTGCCCGATTGGAAGCGTTTCCTGAAGGGCGTCTATGACGCCCGCCAACCGCAGCAATCCTTGCTGGTCACAGGCAGCGCCCGTTTGGATACGTTTCGGCAGACCGGCGCGTCTCTGGCTGGCCGCTATTATCATTTCCGCCTGCACCCGCTCTCGGTCCGCGAGTTGCGAGACCGGATGCCCGCCGGGGAAGCGCTGGCCGCCCTGAACCGTCTGGGCGGATTTCCCGAACCCTTGCTTTCCGGTTCCGAGCAGGAAGCCGCCCGTTGGCGGAATCAGTATTATACCGATCTGATCCGCGAGGACATTCTTGAATTTGGCCGCGTCCATGAACTGCGCGCCATGCGCTTGCTGCTGGACATGCTCCGGCAACGTGTAGGCGCGCCGTTCTCCAGCGCCTCCCTCGCGCGCGACCTGCAACTCTCGCCGCACACTGTAAAACGCTATATCGGGATGCTCGAGGCCCTGCACATCGTCTTTCTGGTCCGTCCCTGGCATCGCAACATTGCCCGGGCGGTGCTGAAGGAACCCAAGCTCTATTTCTTCGACACCGGTCTGGTGCAGGGTGCAGACGGTTTGAAATTGGAGAACACCATCGCCGCCCATCTGCTCAAGCATGTTCATTTTTTACAGGATGCACATGGCGAATCCATCAGCCTGCACTATCTGCGCGACAAGGAAGGGCACGAGGTGGATTTCGGGCTGGCGCGCGGCGAGCAACTCGACCGCTTGATCGAAGTGAAACTTTCCGACGCTGCGCCCGCCGCCGGCTTGAAGTATTTTGCGGAGCGGCACCCCCAAGCCCAACCCGTGCAACTGGTGCAACATCTCCGGCAGGAGCAGCAAGCCGGACCGCTCCAAATCCTGTCGGCCAGCCGCTGGTTGGCCGAACTGGCGGCCTGAGGGCCAAGTCGCTACGGGGTGTCGGTGCGGAACGGCAGCGCAGGCAAGCCATCCTTGTTGAACAGGTTGGCCCATGGGTGGTTGCCGGCCCAGGCATAACGGACCGCCACCGGCTTCGCCACCTTGTCGCTCGACACCACCACCGTGTCGCCTGCGATCTCCGCCTCAGCCCAGACAAACTTGCCATCTTCGCCGGTCACCGCAAATCCCTGCAGCTTGCCCGGCCCCGGGCCGGCCGCCGCGGCCGGAGTATCGTCTTTCCGAACGGCCAGCCCCTGGCCGATATGATCAAAGCTGACGATCACCTTGCCGCCATCAAGCTTGTGCGCTTTGTAAACCGGCCCATAGATCTCCACGTTCCGGCCGTACACCGCGCCCAGCGCCACCCGCGCGCCCCTGGCGCCATAACCCGACTTGTTCACGGGATGTACCCCAGAGCCCAGGTCGCTGCTGGTCACCATGAACGTAGCGGGATACGTCATGATGCGGATATGTACGGCACGGCTTTTCCCGTCGCTTGGAACACCCCCGGGCAGCGCGGTAAACTTCTCCGCCCGGCAGGTAACCGGGTCGGCCGGATCCCAGGCGCAGCCGCCGCCACTGGGTTTCTGCACGTAGATGAACGGAAAATCCTGTCCCCACTCCTTGCGCCAGCCTTTGATCAAGGCGCCCATCAGGGTGTATTGATCGATTCCCTCGATCGCTGTGCCGCTTTCGCCCTGGTCCCACAGCACTCCGCGGATGGCATACGGTATGTAGGGACGTATGTGGCGCTCGTACAGATGGCCAAGCTTGCCCTTGCATTCACCGGGCTTAATCGGTTTCTGCGGCGCCTTGGGCAGCTTTGGCACATTATTCGTCTTGGCTTCCTCAACGTCCTGCTTCCATTTCTCCAGGCTGGCTTCGTATTTCTTAAGAGCTTCGGCATAATGCTGGTCCTGCGTACTTTTCGCCACCACGTCCTGGCACGCCTGGTCGTTGTCATACGCCTGCTGGCTGAGCCAGAAGCCGGACGGCGTTCCGCCCACGGCGCCCACCAGCAATCCCACCGGCACCTTGAGCTCCTGGTGCAACGGCAGGCCGAAGCTGAACAGCATCGCCGAGAAACCCTTGAGATTTTCCGGCGTAGACTCCATCCAGCCCTTGGCCCCGGAACTGATCAGCCTCAACTGCGGATACGGGCCGGCTGAAATCATTTTTGCAATAACTTCGTCATGGCCCGTATAACCGCCGCCGCCCTGTTGCATGTTCGACTGACCCGACCCCACCCACACCTCGCCCACCAGTATGTCGTTGAGCTCCTTCTTTCCGCTTGCGCCCGCGACCACCATCGCGCGCGGCTCCTCCGACGCCGGCAGCGGGTCAAGACGCACCTGCCACTGGCCCTGCGCATCGGCCACGGCGGTTTTCTTTTGTCCCGCAAATTCCACCGTGATTTGCTCGCCAGGGGCGGCCGTCCCCCAGACCGGCACCGGCCGATCGCGCTGCAGAACCATGTGACTGCTCAGAACCGGTGGCAGCACGATGTCCGCAAAACCCCACCCCGGAACCGCCACCAGGCAGATCACCGACCACATTACGCTCCATATTTTCCGAATGTTCATTGCTGATCCTCCTTTGAAAATCACTTATACACCTCGCGCCGATGGCCGATGCGGAGTACCGGTCAATTTTTCGCCGGCGGCAGGGTGCCGCCGCGGCGGCGCATTTCGCCGGCGCACCACTGCGTCTGGCGCGCGATGCCGATCAGGATGCGGACGTCGTTTTCCGACAGCGGGCCGCGCGAGAAAATGCGGCGCAGGCCGAGCATCATGTGATCGGCCTTGGGTTCCTCCATGAAGCCGATGTCCAGCAGGGCCTGGCGCCACATGCGGAACATCTGCTCGCGCATGCCGCCGGGCGCCTCCGGCGTGCGCTCGGGCGGCAGGCGGAAGCGGTGCGTCGCCGCGTAGAGCTCGTAGCACACGACCATCGCCGCGTGCGAGAGGTTCAGCGAGGCGTACCGCGGGGAGGATGGAATGCGGATGAGCTGCGTGCAGAGCGCGATTTCGTCGTTGGTCAGGCCCGTATCCTCCGGGCCAAAGACCAGCGCGACGCGGCCGGTGCGCGCCGCCGCCAGCAGGCGCGGCGCCCACTCGCGCGGCGTGCGGATGTGGCCGCGGTACAGGCCCGGCCGCGCGGTGGTGCCGGCGACCAGCCCGCAGTCGGCGACCGCCGCGGCGAGCGTTGGAAATTCATGGCGCTGGTTCAGGATGTTCGCGGCGTGGCAGGCCCACATCCGGGCGTCGGCGCTGCGGGCGTCCGCGCGCGGGGCGACGAGCGCGAGGTCGCCCAGCCCCATGTTCTTCATGGCGCGGCACACCGCGCCGACATTCGAGGCGTACAGCGGATGGACCAGCACCACCCGGATGTTCTTCAGTCCCATGCCGCCTCCGCGTGTAGGCCAAAAGCGGCGCCGGTGCAAGCAAATCCGCGCGCATGAAGATGCAAATGCGCAGGAAAAACCGGGGAATGTCCTGATCACCGCCGACTAGGCAACGGCGCGCACCTGGTATATAATGGCGGCGTCCGGCAGGGACGGAGGAAAAGGAGAGCAACTATGAAAAAATGTTTGGCAGTATTGTGGCTGGCCTCGGCGCTGACGGCCGCGGCGGGGACCGGCAGCGTGTTGAGCGGTGACGAACCGTGGCGCATGAACTTCCGGCCGGAGTTCCAGTTCTCCAGGATCGGCAGTGAATTTGCCGGCCTGGCGGGCGCGCAGGTGGGCGTCTCGCTCCAGCGCAGCTTCTACATCGGCGTGGCGGGTTACGGCTTGGTCAACCGCGTCGAAACGGACGGCGCCGCCAGCCGGCTGGATGCCATGGATTTCTGGTACGGCGGCGGCTTTGTGGACTACACCCTGTTCGCCAACGAAACGGTGCACGGTTCGATCAATGCCGTGCTCGGCGGCGGCCAGGTCAAGCCGGCCGGCGCGGATTCAGCCAATGTGTTCGTGGCCACGCCGGGCGTCACCCTTCAGGTCAAACTCGCACCGCTGGTCGAGTTGGGCGTCGGCGCCGGCTACCGCTTCGTCAGCGGCAGCGACCTGCCATCCGACAGCGATCTCAGCCGGCCCTGGGCGTGCATCTTCCTGCGCTTCAACGAGAGCCTGTAAAAAAGAAACAGGCCGGATTGAAATCCCGGCTTGTTACTTTTTTTGGCAGAGCGGTTGGCGAGGGCGCCAACCGCCACACGCGAGGGCGCGTGTGCTCCCCGAAGGACGCGGGGCTGGAAGCCTCGCCCACAGAAGCCGCACCAGCACTCTTGCCCAGACGCCATATAAGAGCATGCGCGGCAGGCTGATTGTTGCTGTCGCCACGGCGCTCTGTCGCCGTGCCGTTTTACCGGAAGGCGTTTTCGATCTCGGCCAGGCCGACGCCCAGCACCTGCCGGGCGATGGGTTCCAGCAGGGCTGGGTCCCCTTCGAGATGCAGCGTGCGCTGCACGTGGAGCACCTGCTGGTTGGGCAGTAGCGGCAGCGCCGGTGAGGAGGATTCCAATTCGTAGAACGGACCGAGCGGCTTGGCGCCCGGTTCCGGTGCGCCGTCGTTGTAGGCATTGATCACGTCGCCGGCGTAGGGCGTCGCGTGCACCTTCCACTGCGACCGGACGTAAGGCAGCTTCTCGGCGTCCGCCGGCAGGTTGAATTGCACGATGGTCAGCGTCCGGCGGTCGGGATCATAGCTGCCCAACACCGGGCGGCAGCGCTGCGGCGGCACGCCCAGCTTGGAGCGGTACTGGCCGTCGGCCTTGAAGAATAGCGCGGCTGGCGTGACTTTCAGGCGCTCCGGCCCCACGGCGCCGAAGTAATCGGTGTTGACCGCCGGCCCGAGCAGTTGTTCGGGACCGGGTCGCACGGGGATGACCATGGTGACGCGGGGTCCATGCCGGAGCATGCCCAGCAACCAGATGGAAATCAACCCGGTCTCCTTGCGCCACGGCTGGTCCCCGGTGTTGACCAGTGTATTGGCCGACTCGAAGCCCACGGCCGCCACCTGTCCGGGGACGGCCTGGCCCAGGACCGCGGCGATCGCGGCGTTATCCAGCAGGGTCACGGTGCGATCCAGGCGCAGGCGGAATTCGGCGCCGGCATTGTTGACGAGCCGGGCCTCCTTGCGGAACGCGATGCGGTGGGCGGCTTCGGACACGACGGCAAACGGCTCGGTGTCCAGCAGCGCCGGCGTCTTCCAATTGTCGAAGGTGTAGGCCTTTTCGCCGGGCTTGAAGAACAGGGCGTACTGTCCGCCTTCGGGGCCGAGCCACAACCGTTCCTCGCCGCCGAGGACATAAATATGTTTCTCCAGCCCCTGCCGTTCGGCTTCGGGGGCGAAGCCGCGGCGGATGAGCTCGTAATTGATCCAGCCGTAGGATGTGCCCCCGGCGCCGGCGGCGGTGGAGGTCATCACGCGGCCCTGCCAGGCGGGCACCACCACGATCTGCGCCCGGCCATCGGCGGCTTTCAACAGCCGCGCATCGGAGTGCTGGCGCAGGAAAGCGACATCCTCGCCGAAGTTATCAGGTGTTTGTCCCCCGACGGAGGCCGCCAGGAATCCGCTGACCAACGCCGCCACCATGTTCGCTTTCATAGCTGAAGAAGAGTCCTTTGGGTTGCATGGGCTAAGCTTGGAAACTTATTTCTTGTACCGCTGAATAATTCCCTCACCCATACACATGGGGCAGGTCTGAGCTAATACTTGCTGGGCTTTAGGCGAATTTTTGGAAGTTGCGGATTGCGGTGGTTTTATTACTTTTCCCATCCCTTTGCATAAATCGCAAATTTCATAGGCCGAAGAAATCTCGCGCCCTCCTCTGCCTTTACAAATAGGGCAAATATAGGTCACAAGACCGCTACCTGTGGACATAACCAATTTACCTGTGCGATTACACTGCCAACAATCAATTCCTCTATTCTTATTTTCGTTGATGACGCCTTTGGCGATTCGTTCTGGCTCAGCCTTGGGCGGAGGCGGCGGCGGGGACGTGGGCATAGCCGTGGGCGGGGGCACAACCGTGGGCGGGGGCATAGCCTTGGGCGGAGGGGGTGGGGGCGGGACGTCGTTCAGGGCCGGAGCGCTGGCTTCACGGCGCTGCAGATCCCACGTGGCGACCAACAGCCCCAGCAGCACCAGCAACCCCGCCAAGGTAACGATCTTCAAGACATTCATAGGCTCACCTGCTCAGTCCTTGCGCCCATCCGTGGAAAGCATCTATACTGCAAAAGCCGGCGGTTCTCAAACTATTTTCGTCGTTATCGCCACCGCCGGATGGTAGCGTGCCGCCGTGCAATCGGTCATCGTTTCCGCGCCGGGCAGTCTGATGTTGATGGGCGAGCATGCCGTGCTGTACGGCCGACGCGCCCTGGTCGTCGCCATCAACCGCCGCCTGCGCGTCACGCTCCGTCGCCGCACCGACCGCCGGGTCTGCCTGCGTTCCGCGCTGGGCACCTGGAACACCACGCTGGACGCCCTGGACATCCGGCCGCCGTTCCGGTTTGTGCTGGCGGCCCTGCGCCGCCACCGCAGCGCGCTGGCGGCCGGCGTGGACGTGCAGATCGAATCGGACTTCTCCCATGAGGTGGGCTTCGGCTCCTCCGCCGCGGTGACCGTGGCCCTGCTGCAGGCGTTGGCTGTGCTGTACTACCCGCGGCAACGGCGGCCGCCCGGCTGGCTGTTCCTGGAGGCGCGGCGGGTGATCCGCGCCGTGCAAGGCGTGGGCTCCGGCGCGGACGCCGCCGCCAGCGTGCACGGCGGCCTGGTGCTCTATCGCGCCGCGCCACTGCTGATCCGCCGCCTCGCGGTCCGCCAGCCCCTGACCGCGGTCTATTCCGGCGCCAAGCGGCCGACGCCGAAGGTCGTCCGCCTGGTGCAGGCCGCCCGCCGGCGTCAGCCGCGCCTGTGGAACGGTCTCTTCCGGCTCATGGACGAGTGCGTGGGCTGCGCCCTGCCCGCGCTCCGGCGCCGGGATGGGCCGGCCGTCGGCGCCCTGCTCAATCTGCACCAGGGCCTGCTGGAGGCGCTGGGCGTGAGCAATGCCGCGCTGGGGGAAATCTGCAGCCGGCTGCGCGCCGCTCCCGGCATTCGCGGCGCCAAGATTTCCGGCTCCGGTCTCGGCGATTGCGTCGTCGGCTGGGGCCGCGTCGCCGGCCCCTGCGGGTCGTATGCGACGTTCGATTTGGACATCGAGCCGGACGGCGTCCGGGTGGAGCACGGGTAAGCGATGAGGTGTGGAGCGTAATAGTTACTGCTCAGGAAGAGGAGAGGGTTCGGAGTTCAGGGGCCAGGGTTCGGGGTTCAGCTTGGCCACTGGAGGGCCCGGCTCCGTCCGGGCCGTGGCCGACACGGAGGGCGGCCCTCCAGAGGGATCAGATCCTGGGAAACCAATGGTTTCTCAGATCAGGAGATGATGAAAAAGAAGGAGCAAAGCGTGTCCGCGTTCACCTAGCCCCGTGCCGCCCATGATCACGTATCCTCCATCCTGGTCCGTTCTGAGCGTCGCCCTGGCGCATGACTGGCTGACCGGCATGCGCGGCGGCGAGCGGGTGCTGGAGTATCTCTGCCGCGCCTGGCCCGGCGCGCCGATCAGCACGCTGATCCACAACCCGGCGGCCGTGTCGGCGACGATCAACGCCCATCCGGTGACGACCACCTGGCTGCAGCACGTGCCCGGCATTTATCGCCATTACCGCTGGTTTCTGCCGTGTTACCCGCAGGCGGTCAGCCGCCTGCCGCCCCCCGCGGCCCGGGTGCTCATCAGCACCAGCCATTGCATCGCCAAGGGTTTGCAGACCCGTCCCGGCACGTTCCATCTCTGCTATTGCTTCACGCCGATGCGCTATGCGTGGACGTTTCACGACGAATACTTCGGCCGCAATCCGGCCAAGCGCCTGCTCGTCAGCCCGCTGCTGGCCGCGCTCCGCGACTGGGACCGCCGCGCGTCCGAGCGCGTGGACCGGTTTGTCACGCTCAGCCGCCACGTGCAGGACCGCATCCGGCGTTTCTATGGCCGCGCGGCGGACGTGGTTCATCCGCCGGTGGACACGGACTTCTTCACGCCCGGCGCGGAGGAGGCCCACGGCGGTTACGACCTGGTGGTCTCCGCGCTGGTGCCGTACAAGCGCGTGGATCTCGCGGTGTCCGCCTACCGCCGGCTCGGCTGGCCGCTCAAAATCGCCGGTACGGGCACGGGGTATGACTCCCTGCGGCGGCTGGCCGGGCCGCAGACCGAGTTCCTGGGCTGGCAGACCGATGCGCAGCTCTGCGCGTTGTACCGCCGGGCGCGGCTGCTGGTATTCCCTGGCGAGGAGGATTTCGGCCTCGTGCCGCTGGAAGCGCAGGCCTGCGGCCGGCCGGTGGTCGCCCTGGCCCGCGGCGGCGTCGTGGAAACCGTCGTCGCCGGGCAAACCGGCGTGTTCTTCGCCGAGCAGACGGAGGCGGCGCTCCTGGCCGCGGTGGAGACGGCCGCGGCGCAACGCTGGTCGCGCGCCGCCATCCGCCGCCAGGCGGAGCGCTTCACTCCGCAGTGCTTCCTGGACGGCCTCGCTCGCAGCTTGGACTTGTGCCTCGCCGGCGCGCGGACGTGAAGTCTTACGTTGTTTGTCTATTTGCACAAATAGACAAACAGAGGCGCTTGGCAAAGGCGCAGGAGCTTAAGGCGGGGCTGGGGGCCCCGGCCCAAATCCTCGCCTAAGAATAATCTGTCGCGATGGCGACGGCCCTTGCATCCAACGCCCACACGGCGGCGGGCCTCCGCCGCCGCATTCACGAGGGTGCGCTTGGCTCGCATCGAATGTGTCCGCCGGCTTACGCGAGGATCAGGGACCCGGCAGTTGGGATTGACGCCGGCGGGCGGGCGTGCCAAAGTCACCCGCGTTCGCAACAAAGGAGCTTACCACTATGTCCCAGGCAGATATCGGCTTGATTGGCCTCGCGGTGATGGGCGAGAACCTGATCCTGAACATGGCGAGCAAGGGCTTCACGGTCGCCTGCTTCAACCGCACGACGAGCAAGGTAGACGACTTCATCAACGGCCGCGCGCAGGGCCAGCGGATCCTCGGCGCGCACAGCATCCTGGAGTTGACCGGCCTGCTCGCGCGGCCGCGCAAGGTGATGCTGATGGTCAAGGCCGGCCAGGCCGTGGACGATTTCATCGAACAGCTCCGGCCGCACCTGGAGCCGGGCGACATCATCATTGACGGCGGCAACAGCAATTTTCAGGACACAATCCGGCGGACGAAATATGTCGAGGGCCTGGGCCTGCTCTACATCGGCACGGGCGTCAGCGGCGGCGAGGAGGGCGCGCTGACCGGCCCTTCGATCATGCCGGGCGGCTCGCCAGCGGCGTGGCCCGCCGTGAAGCCGATCTTCCAGCAGATCGCGGCCAAGACCGACCGGGGCGAGCCGTGCTGCGAATGGGTCGGCGAGAACGGCGCGGGCCACTTCGTGAAGATGGTCCACAACGGCATCGAATACGGCGACATGCAGATGATCTGCGAGACCTACCAGATGATGAAGCAGGGCCTCGGCCTGACGAATCCGGAGATGCATGCGGTCTTCAAGGAATGGAACGAGGGCGAGCTGAACAGCTACCTGATCGAGATCACCCGCGATATCCTGGCCTATCGGGATGCCGAGGGACATGAGGTCGTGGATTTGATCCTCGACACCGCCGGCCAGAAGGGCACGGGTAAGTGGACCGCGATCGCGGCCCTCGACGCCGGCCAGCCGCTGACGCTGATCGGCGAGGCCGTGTTCGCGCGCTGCCTCTCGGCGCTCAAGGACGAACGCGTGGCCGCGGCCCCGGTGCTGCCCGGCCCGCCGCCGGCGCCGTTCAAGGGCAACAAGACCGCGTTCATCAAGAACCTCAAGCAGGCGCTCTACGCCTCGAAGATCGTCTCCTACGCGCAGGGCTATCAGCTCATGCGCGCGGCCGCCCGGGAATACGGCTGGCACCTCAACTACGGCGGCATCGCGCTGATGTGGCGCGGCGGCTGCATCATCCGCTCGGCGTTTCTCGGCCGGATCAAGAAGGCGTTCGACCGGAATCCGGAGTTGGGGAATCTGCTCCTGGATCCGTTCTTCACCAAGGCGGTGAAGAAAGCGCAGTCCTCCTGGCGCAAGGTGGTCGCAACCGCGGCCCGGAGCGGCGTGCCGCTGCCGGCGATCGGCGCGGCGCTGGCCTATTACGACGGCTACCGCTGCGCGCGGCTGCCGGCCAACCTGCTCCAGGCGCAGCGCGACTACTTCGGCGCGCACACCTACGAGCGGGTGGACCAGCCCCGCGGACAGTTCTTCCACACCAACTGGACCGGCCGCGGCGGAGCGACGGCGGCCTCGACCTATGTCGTCTGAACAGAAGCGACAAAGCGACAGAGGGACAGAGCGACAAAGGGCCGTGATGGAAAGTGTTGTGGGCAAGGTAAAGACGTTTCGTGATTTGCTGGTCTGGCAAAAAGCGATCCGGTTGGTCACCGAATCTATGGTGACTTCCATTGTATGAACTGGGGCGAGAACTGGAACGCATGATGAGCAGCCTGATCCGCAAACTCAGGGAGGCCGGATAACCGCAGCCCCTTTGTATCTATGTGGCTTTGTCGCTCTGTCGCTATAAAGAAGATAAGGATGAATATGAACCATGACTCCCTGTTCGATCTCGACGGCCAGGTGGCCGTGCTGACCGGCGCGGGCGGCGTGCTGATCAGCGCGATGGCCCGTGAGCTGGCGCGGCGCGGCGTGCGCGTGGCGATCATGGACCGCGACCCGACGGCGGCGCAGCGCGTGTGCGAAGACATCCGCGCCGCTGGCGGTTTGGCCGAACCCATCGTCTGCGACGTGCTGGACAAGAACTCCCTCCAGGAAGCCGCCCGGTGCGTGGTGGAGACCTTTGGCCGGGTAGACATCCTCGTCAACGGCGCGGGCGGCAATAACAAGAACGCCACGACGTCGCCGGATCTGGCCTTCTTTGACATCCCCGCCGACGCGCTGCGGTTCGTCATGGACCTGAACCTGCTGGGTACGATTTTTCCTTGCCAGGCGTTCGGCCGGCTCATGGCGCAGCAGCAGCGCGGCGTGATCGTCAACGTCTCCTCGATGAACTCGTTCCGGCCGCTGACGCGCATCATCGGTTACAGCGCGGCCAAGGCGGCAATCAACAACGTCACCCAGTGGCTGGCGGTGCACCTGGCGCAGAATTATTCGCCGGATATCCGCGTCAACGCCATCGCGCCGGGTTTCTTCGAAACGCAGCAGAACAAATTCCTGCTGCGCGACGAGCAAACCGGCCAGCTCACGGCCCGCGGCCAGCAGATCGTCAGCCATACGCCCGCCGGGCGCTTCGGCGCCCCGGAAGACCTGCTGGGCGCGCTGGTCTGGCTCGTGTCGCCCGGCGCCCGCTTTGTCAGCGGCATCGTCGTGCCGGTGGATGGCGGCTTCTCGGCCTACTCGGGAGTCTGAGGGGAAAGCACGAAGTTCGAAATCCGAAATCCGAAATAAATATCGGGAATTTAGAAATCCCAAACGCTGTTTGTTTGCTGCTGTTTTTCGGCTTTGAAGTAATGCGGCAGTCGTGTAGGGGCGCAGTCTTGCTGCGCCCGTCAGCTGCACCTCCATGCGACGGAGGCCTTATTTATTGGATTTATTTCAGGTTTCGAGTTTCTGGTTTTACATTTGTTTCGGGTTTTGGATTTCGGGTTTCGGATTTGTGACATGGGCGGCTTCACCATGGCGGATTTGCGCGACTTCCCGGCGCGGCATGACGCCTTGGTCGGCGTGGATTCCGACGGATGCGTCTTCCCCACGATGGAACTTAAGCAACGGCAGTGCTTTCACCCCGAGATCGTCCGTTGCTGGGGCCTGGAACAAGTCGGGCGGCAGCTCCGCGAGTGCGCCGAGTTCGTCAGCCTCCAGTCCCGGTGGCGCGGCCAGAATCGTTTTCCGGCGCTACTGCTGACGTTTGAGTTGCTGCGCGCGCGGCCGGACGTGCAGGCCGCCGGCGTCCAGTTGCCGGACCTCGCCGCCCTCAAGACCTACTGCGCCTCCGGCCGTGCGCTCAGCAACGCCACGCTGCAGGCGGAGGCGGAACGCACCGGCGATCCCGAACTCCGGCGGCTGCTGGCCTGGAGCCTGGCCGTCAACGCGCGGATCGCGCGCGCCACGCAAAACATCCCGCCGTTCCGGAGCGTGCGCCCCAGCCTGGAAAAAATCCACCGGCACGCCGACCTGCTGATCGTCAGCCAGACGCCGGAGGAGGCGCTGGTGCGCGAGTGGCAGGCCCACCAGCTCGAGCGGTACCCCGCGGTCATCGCCGGACAGGAGCTCGGAACCAAGGCCGAGCATCTGGCGCTGGCGTGCGGCGGCAGATATGCCGCCGGCCGCGTGCTGATGATCGGCGACGCGCCGGGCGATCTGGAGGCCGCCCGCGCGAATCGCGCGCTGTTCTTTCCGATCAATCCCGGTCACGAGGAAACCTCCTGGGAGCTCTTTCTGGCGGAAGCCTGCGACCGCTTCCTGGCGGGAACCTTCGCCGGCGTGTACGAGGCGGCGCTGATCAAACCCTTCGAGGCCCTGTTGCCCGCCGTGCCGCCGTGGACAACAGCGGCGGAAGGCTGAAGGGAGAAATCCAGCGTCGGGTGGATCCGGCGGCCCATTCGCTCATCGTCTTTCGTGGACGGGGCTTCTAGCCCCGCGGTTGTGCTGCGATGGCTGGCGCGGGGCTGGAAGCCCCGCCCACATAGGAGTCGGCGCGTCAGCCGGCGTTTTTTGTCCGGCTCGCGGAGATCCCCCCGCACGCTGAAAGTGCTGCGCATGCCTACGGCAATAATCCGCATTGCCGTAGCGGCGGCGTGCGGTATGATGGGCGCGAACGGGCGATGCAGACGAAACTCGGCATATTGGGCGGAACGTTCAACCCGGTGCACCTGGGCCACCTGATCCTGGCCCAGGACGCGCTGGACAGGTTTGAACTGGACCAGGTGCTGTTCATCCCCTGTGCCCAGCCGCCGCACAAACCGGCAGTGCGGCTGGCCGACGGGGCGCAGCGGCTGGCGCTGCTGCGCCAGGCCGTCGCCGGGGATCCGCGCTTCGCGGTCAGCGCCATGGAACTGGAACGGGGCGCGCCGTCCTACTCGGTGGACACCGTCCGGCAGTTGCGGGCGGAGCAGCCGGCGCGCCGCCTGTTTTTCATCATCGGCGCGGATGCCCTGCTGGAACTGCATCAATGGCGCGCCATCGGGGAGTTGCTGGAGCACTGCGAATTCGTCACCATGCTGCGGTCGGGGTTTCCGGTGGAGTTCCTGGGCGGGGAGCGGCTGAACCTGCCGGCGCCGTGGCCGGAGCGGCTGCTGTGCAACCTGTTCACGGGCCATGCGGTGGATATCTCCTCCACGGACATCCGGCAGCGGCTTGCGGAGCGACGAAGTATTCGCTATCTTGTGCCGGACGCCGTCGAGCGTTATATTGCCGAAAACAAGTTGTACAGCCCAAGCTGATGAATACCGAACCGCTGGCCATCGCCGCAAAAGCCCGGGCAGCCCTCCTGGCCAAAAAAGGAACCGATCCTGTGCTCTTGGACGTCCGGGGATTGTCGAGCATCACGGATTACTACCTCATCGTCACCGGCCACAACACGCCGCATCTCAAGGCGCTGGCGGAGGAGTTGGACCGGGAACTGGGTCAGGCCGGCTTGCGGTGTGCCCGGCGGTCCGGCCAGCCGGAAAGCGGTTGGATGGTGGCGGACTATCTCGACGTGGTGGTCCACATCTTCTCGGCGCACCACCGCGACTATTACGCGCTGGAACAGCTCTGGAGCGACGCGCGGCGCGTGGCGTAAGCTGCGTGCACCGGCGGCGGCCGTCGGTTGACGGCATGGGGGCCCCCTTGGAACGAGCGGCACCCGCTCAATCCCGATCCCATTCAACCACCATCGAACCCCAGGTGAAACCGCCGCCGAAGGCGATCAGCAGCACGGTGTCGCCCTTCTTGATCCGGCCGGCGCGGACGGCCTCGTCCAGCGCCACCGGCACCGAGGCGGCGGAAATGTTGCCGTACTTCTCGATGTTGATGAAGTATTTTTCCTTGGGCGCGCCGAGCCGCTGGCCGATGGCCTCGACGATGCGCAGGTTGGCCTGGTGGGGGATGATGACGTCCACGTCGTCAATCGTCAGCCCGGCGCGTTGCAGGGCGGTCTGCGCGGCTTCGATCATCTTGGTCACGGCGTGTTTGAAGACTTCGCGCCCGCTCATTTTCATATAGTGCAGGCGCTGCTGGATGGTTTCGAGCGAGGTCGGATGCCGGCTGCCGCCGCCGGGCAGCATCAGCAGTTCCGCGAGGCGGCCGTCCGAGCCGAGGATGCTGGACCGGATGCCGTGCGGGGCGCCTTGCGCCCGAAGCACCGCCGCGCCGGCGCCGTCCCCGAACAGCACGCAGGTCGTGCGGTCCTCCCAGTCCACCGCCCCGGTCAACCGCTCGGCGCCGATGATCAGCGCGGTGTCCACCGAACCGGTGGCGATGGCGTTTTTCGCCACTTCCGCGGCGTAGATAAAACCCGAGCAGGCGGCCGTGATGTCGAAACCGTACGCGTTGGTCGCGCCGAGCAACCGCTGGACGAAGCACGCCGTGCTGGGGAAGGGCATGTCCGGCGTGATGCTGGCGCAGATGATCAGGCCGACCTCGGTGGGGGCCAGGCCGGCGGCGGCGAGGGCCTGGCGCGCGGCGGCGGCGCCCATGTCCGAAGCGGCCTCGTCCGGACGGGCCATGTGGCGCTCTTTCATGCCGGTGCGCGAGACGATCCACTCGTCCGTGGTTTGCACCAGGCGCGCCAGGTCGGCGTTGGTGAGCACCTTTTCCGGAATATAGGCGCCCGTGCCGGCGATGGAAACCGTGCGCAGCAGGCGCGCGCCCGCCGGCGGGATCAGGGGAGCATTCATGTCGCGGAGGATTCCATTTCTTGGATGCCGGCAATAATCTGCTGGTTGAGGTTGTGACTGACCCACTCGCCGGCGACGCGGATGCCGTTGCGCACGGCGAAGGCGTTGGACACGCCGTGGCCGATGATGCACACGCCGTTGGCGCCGAGCAGCGGCGCGCCGCCGAAGACGTCGGGGTCGGACTTCTTCCGGATCGCCCCGAAGGCGCCCTTGAGCAGCGCGGCGCCCAGCATGCGGATCGGCGTGCGCGTGAGTTCTTCCTTGAGCCATGTTTTCATCACGTGGGCGACCGCCTCGCACGTCTTGAGCACCACGTTGCCGACGAAGCCGTCGCACACGATCACGTCCACCTTGCCCTCGAACAAATCGTGGCCCTCGACGTTGCCGAAGAAATTAAGCGGCGATTTTTCCAGCGTCTGGAAGACGTCCTTCGTGATCTGGTTGCCCTTCGATTCCTCCGTCCCGACGCTCAGCAGGCCGATCCGGGGCCGGGCGATCGCGAGGATCTCGCGCGCATAGACGCTGCCCATCACCGCGAACTGCGCCAGCATCCGGCTGGTGCTGTCCGGATTGGCGCCGGCATCAATCAGGATGAACGGCCGGGGCGCCGGGATGATCGTGGCGATGGCCGGCCGCTCGACGCCCGCCAGCGTCCGCAGCTTCAGCGTCATGGCCGCGACCGCCGCGCCCGTGTTGCCGGCGGAAAACACCGCATCAGCCTCCCCGATCTTGATCAGGTCCACCGCGCGGCTGATCGAGGAATCCTTCTTGCGCCGGACGGCGCCCGCGGGCGACTCCTCCATGCCGACCACTTCGGTGCAATGGCGGATTTCGACGACCGCCGGCAGGGGGCCGTGCCGCGCGCATTCCTGGCGGATCGCGGCCTCGTCGCCGACCAGGATAAGTTTTTCCACGCCGGTCAGATGCCGCGCGGCGTCGATCGTACCGGCCACTATTTCCCGCGGGGCAAAGTCGCCCCCCATGGCGTCAACGGCGATGCGCATGGGTCAATCTTCGTCACTGGCCTTGATCAACACCTGGCGGCCCTTGTACGTGCCGCAGGCAGGGCAGACGCGATGCGGCTGATGCGGTTCGCCGCATGTAGGGCAGGGTTTACTTGCCGGAATCGGCTGTTTCAAATGCGCCCTGCGCATGCGCACCCGGCTTTTCGATTTTTTCCTTTTGGGAACGGCCATGTTGATCTCCTGTTTTCCGGCCCGCCGGCGTCGGCAGTGTCAGACCCTGCAGCGCGGCCCACAGACCTTCCGCCGGCGACGCCGCACAGCGGCACGGGCCCCGGTTGAGGTTCTGGCCGCACTGCGGACAAAGCCCCCGGCAGGCGGGCAAGCATAACGGGTAGTGCGGCAGACGCAACAAAACTTCTTCGCGCACATCGTCCGCCAGATCCACGCGCTCCTGGCCCGTGGACAGCTCGCGCGCGCATAGGAAATCCGAAATCGTCAGGCTTGTCGAGAACATTTCCGTGCACCGGTTGCACCGGCACGCCAGCGGCACCCGCAGCGTGCCCTGCACGACCAGCTCCCGGCCGGCCAGTTGCGCCATGACGTCGAACGCCACCGGGCCGTCCGGCCGCACCGTGGCCCCCGGTTCCATCTCCAGGAGTTGCGCTGGCTCCGTGCCCGCGTACCACGCGCCCTCCGCCCCGAGCTGTTGGACGTCGATGATCACGGCCGGCGCGGTCCGAATTTCTTTTTCAGCGCCGCATGCACGACGGGCGGCACAAACGCGTCCGTATGCCCGCCGAGTTCGGCCACCTCGCGCACCGTGCTGGAGTTGAGATAGCTGTAATCTTCCTTGGTCATCAGGAACAGGGTCTCGATGTCCGGCGCCAGCGTGCGATTGGTGAGCGCCATCTGGAACTCGTATTCGAAATCGGCAAAGGCGCGCAGGCCGCGCACCAGCACGTGAATGCCTTTGGCCCGCGCATAATTTACCACCAGCCCGTCGAAGGCGTCCGCCTCGACGTGGGGCAGCGGCTGCACGGCGGCGCGCGCCATGGCGAGCCGCTCCTCCAGGGTGAACAGCGTCTGCTTGCGTGAATGCCGCGCCACGGCCACGATCAGCCGGTCAAAAATGTTGGCCGCACGCGTGATCACGTCGAGATGCCCCAGCGTCAGCGGATCGAACGTGCCCGCATAGATGGCCGCGCGTTGCGGCGCCTTGTCCTTCATGGTGCTTTTCATCCTGACTCCGTCCCGTTGGCGGGCGGTGGCGCCGGCGCTTCCCGCCGGTACATCGCCACCCGTGTGCCGCCGTACGTCCGGTCCCACAGCAGCGACCAACCTGGCCGCGCCACGGGCGGCTCGTCCGCGCCCGCTTCGAACACCAGCAGTCCGCCGGACCGCAGCATAGAACCGGCCTCCAGCGCGGGCAAGGTCTTTTCCAGCCAGCGCGCCGTGCCCGTCCGGTCATACGGCGGGTCCGCCAGCACCAGGTCCCACCGCCCCGCGGCCGCCGGGGCCCCGCCGGCCGGCGGGGCGGCCTGCTGCGCCAGAAAACGAAACGCGTCCTGCGCGCGGCACTGCGCCCGCGTGCCGCCGTCGGGGCAGAGCCGCCGGACGTTGTCCTGCAGCATGGCCAGCACGCGCCGGTCCCGCTCGACCCAGCAGACGTCCGCCGCGCCGCGGCTCCACGCCTCCAACCCCAGCGCGCCGCTGCCGGCGAACAAATCCAGCGTGCGCGCTCCGGCCGCAAACCCGCCCAGGGCCGAAAAAATCGCCGCGCGCACCTTGTCCTGGGTCGGCCGCACGGCGCCGCCCGGCACACGGATTTCCCGCCCGCGCAATGTTCCGCCGGTGATGCGCATGACGATTGAATGGTAGCATGAAATCGCGCCGCCGCAACATGGACCGCTCCGCACCTAACATTAAATGTTCCGGCCGGAATGTCCAGTGTTAGGTCCGGAAATCTGTGTAAATCCCATCCTCCCGGGAAGGACTTTCAGTAAATCTGTGGATAAAACATCCTAATTTCTTCCACAGCCAGGCCTGGCCGCAACCAAAAGAACCACTATTAGTTTTCGGTTAAAGTATTTTGTTCAAAAACGCCTGTAAAACCGGCCTAAACCACAATAGCTTGTGGTGTGCTCTTGACAACGACACCGGATATTGATTTCCTTACGCCCGTTGTTGTGCGGGAAAAGAGGGTCGGGGATTGGTTTCTACAAGGTGGCTGGCGGGCGGGGAGGAGCGCATGAATAAGGCATCGGAAAAGACGGCGGCGGCCAGGCAGACGCGGCTGGATGGCTTTCGCAAACGCGACGGGGTGGTCGTGCCCTTTCAGCGCGAAAAAATCACCGTGGCCATCCGCAAGGCCGCGGAGAGCGTGGCGCGGAATGGCGGCATGGCCACGCCGGCCGACGTGCCGGCGCACATCACCGACGTCGTCCTCGAGCAACTGAG
>CAIQIC010000319.1 GCA_903871765.1 uncultured Lentisphaerota bacterium | reverse complement strand
GGCGCGCTCCAACGCCAGGCCGTCCGTCACCGGCTGGCGGCCCACGGCGACGAGCAACAGGTCAGCTGCGAGTGTTGTGCCGCCCGCGGTCGCGGTGATGCCAGCGTCGCTGGCGTTGACGTTTTCCAGTGCCTGGCCGGCTATGACCTTGATGCCGCGCTTGGTTTCCATGGCTTGGCGGACTTCGCGGCGGACATCGGGATCGAGCAGCATCAGCATATCTTCGAGCAGTTCGACGATGGTGACCTGAACGCCCAACGCGGCGGCGAGACAGGCCAGTTCGCAACCGATATAGCCGCCACCCATGACGATCATGCGCGCGGGCAGTTTAGGGAGATCGAGGAAACCGCGGCTCTCGACGACGCGCGGATGCTTGGGCAGGAAACCGGGCACGACGGAGGTCGAGCCGGTGGCGATGATGACTTTTCCGGTCTTGAGGCGCACCGCGCCGCCCGGTTGCGCGACGACGACCTGGTCGCGCGCCTCGAAGGCCGCCTGGCCCTGGAAGACTTTCACGCCGTTGCCGGCGAGCAGCGCCTGCACGCCCTTGCGGAGCTGGGCCACCACGCGCTGCTTGTGCGCCAGCATCGCGCTATAGTCGGCCGTGACGTCCCCGGCCTGCACGCCGAGCCGGGCGGCGTCGCGCAGATGCACATAGGCGTCGGCGCAGGCGATCAGCGCCTTGGTCGGGATGCAGCCGACATTCAGACAGGTACCGCCCATGTTTTCGCGTTCGATCAGCGCCACCTGGGCGCCGAGTTGCGCCGCGCGAATGGCCGCGGGATACCCGCCCGGGCCGGCACCGATGACGACGATATCAAAATTTTCCATAACTTGTTCCTCTTGGAATCGCGTCTGTTTGTTACCTCTACGGCGAGCGCAACCATAGAGCGAAACGGGCCGTTTTCCAAGCTTTGAAAATACCGCGACGCCATCCCAAGGGCGTGGAAACCGGCTGCACGCTTGACATCCGCCGCGGGATGGCGTTGCATCGCGCCGCATGCTGCCGCATGGCCCCAACCTGACCGGACCGCCGTGAAAATCGCTTTTGATGCACGTTCCTGGGAACAGCCGCCGCATTCGTTGCGGCGCGTGCTCGGCCTGTTGGTGTATACCGCGCAAACCATGGGCTGGGATTTCGAGCTCTGGAACACGGGGCCGTTGCAGCCGGAGTTCGCCGCGTTCGCGCCGCATTCGCGTCCGTGGGCGGAGGCCCGGCGCGTGACGGACGCCGCGGTCTGCTGGTCGCCCGATTTCCCGGCGCTGGCCTTGCCGATGCCGGTGGTCGCCACCATTCACGATATCAATCCCTTGCTGCCCGATCGGCGGCCGGCGTTGGCCCGGGCGTGGCGCGCTTTCCGCTTCCGCCGGAAAGCGGCCGCGGCGCTGGCGGCCGCCCGCCGCGTGGTGACCTCCAGCCAGGATGCGCGCGGCCGGCTGGCGGCGGAGTTCCCCGCCTATGCGGCGAAGCTGGCGGTGGTGCCTTACTTCGTGGACCCCGCGTTGCGGCGCCCGGCCAAGGCCGGGCGCGATGCCGCCCTGGACCGGCTCGGGTTGCAGCCGGGCTACATACTGTTTTTTGCCAGCCTGCGGCGGCATAAAAACTGGGACGGCTTGATGCGCGCCTATGCGCGGCTGCCGGAACCCATCCGGCGTGAGCACCCGCTGGTGCTGGCCGGCTCGTTCCGCCGCGTCGAAAACGAGGTGCGGCAACTGGCGGCGGAACTGAACATCGGGCCGCACCTCCGCCTGCCCGGTTCCATCCCTGAAGATAGCGTGGCGGCGCTGTATGCCGGGGCTTTCCTGTTCGTCTTCCCGAGTTTCATGGAAGGGTTCGGTTTGCCGCCGCTGGAGGCGATGGCCTGCGAGGTGCCGGTGATCGCCACCAACCAGACCTCCGTGCCGGAGATTCTGGGCGAGGCGCCGCTCTACATCGATCCCTACGATACCGACTCCCTGACCGCCGCCATCGCGCGCGCCGCGCAGGATGGCGCGCTGCGCGCCCGCCTCGTGGAGGCAGGCCTGCGCCGGGTGGCGGAGTTTACGCCGCAGCACACCGGCGCGGCCATGCTTCGGGTGCTCACCAGCCTGGGCTAAAGGCGCAGGGCGCCAGGCGCGAGAGCCGCGGCGCTGGCCCGCAGGGTCACGGGACTGGACGCGGTTGGGCGCGACAGATAGCCGCGGCCCAGGCCGGCGCGCAGGGCAATAATCTGGCCCGGTTTGTAGGTGTGCAAGCAAGCCGCGCCCTCCACCGTCAGCGCCGCCTCGCCGTTCCACGTCACATCCGTGTGCCCTGCGGCATCCACCGCACACACCAGGAATGTCACCCAGGCCGCGTCCTGTGCCGGCGCGCCCTGCACCACCAACCGTGTGGCCGGCCCGCAGGTGACCAGGCGATCGGTGGCGGCCAGCCCCGGGGGGCGCCAACCTTCCACGCGCAGTTCACCGGGCTGGAACGGAAGCTCTACCGTCAGATGCGGCTGGCCCGGCAGGATCTGCCACAGGGCGTGGTTCCGGAAGATGCGAACCTCGGCACAGTTGGTGAAGATGTGGATGCTGCGCCGTTCGCTGCTGTTAGGCTGCCAGTCGCCATACACCCGGAGCATCGGGATGGACGCATAGTGGGCCTGCAAGAGCGCCGCCGCCGGCTTGGGCAGCCGCCAGGCATCCAGGATGCCGGAATAACGCAGGAAACGATTTTTCCGCAGCGTGCCGTAGTCGGTGAGACACCACAAGGCAAAGCCGGCGACAAACGGATGGCCGGCGAACCGCGCGCGATCCTGTTCGATGATATCCACCTGGCGCAATTCCTCCCGCAGGCTGCCGCGCGCCGCCAGGGGATAGTTGGAGCATTCGCTGATCACGACGCAACGCAAACGGGCGGCGTCGCGGCCCTGCTCCAGCGCGTCGAACTCATAGTTGCAACTCCAGACATCGGGGATGCCCGTCGTTTTTGCGCGCCGGGCCCGGTAAAAATGATTTTCGGCATAGGTCACCGGTCGCGAGGGATCGAGTTCACGCGCCACCGCGCGGAGCTGCCGAAAGGCCGGGCGCGAGCGCGCTTCGTTGCCGATCCCCCAGAGTATGATGGACGGATGATTCCGATCACGCTGGATCATGGTGCGGAATTGCCGGACCGCCTGGTGCAACCAGCGGCCGGCACGGACACTTTTCCAAGAGGCCAGTTCGGCGAACACCAGCAGGCCCAGTTCGTCGCAGGCCTCCAGAAAAGCCGGCGACTGGGGATAGTGCGCAAGGCGGACGAAGTTGAGGCCCAGTTGCTGGATCAGCCGCGCGTCTTCCCGGTGCAGGACCGCCGGCAGGGCCTGGCCGAAACCGGGCATGTTTTCGTGCCGGTTGACCCCGCGCAGCTCCAGCCGTTCACCATTCAGGAAGAATCCCTGATCCG
>CAIQIC010000318.1 GCA_903871765.1 uncultured Lentisphaerota bacterium | reverse complement strand
GGCCAGCCGTCCTGGTTGATGTCCACCACGGTGGCGCCGACCTTCGGCGCGGTGGAGTCCGCGCAATCGACCCCGGCGGCGGCGGCGATGTTCACGAACTTGAATGGCGCGACCTGCCGGTAGAGCGCACAGGGGCCGTTTTTTGAAACGACAAAAATGTCCGGCCAGCCGTCCCGGTCGAAGTCGGCCACGGCAATGCCGGTCTCGACGGCGCCGAGCGTGAACTCGCGGAAACGGTCGCCCCACATGCGCGGATCGTTGTAGACGTTGGAAACCGTGAGGCCGGTTTCGGCCGGCGGGAGTTCGTGGAAGAGTTTTCCGTCCGCGGCCAGAGGAGGCCGCGGTGTGAACGGCCGCCGTTCAACAATAGGACTGGAAGCGGCGGCAGAAGAAGCGAGCGCCACCGCCAGGAGCATCGGAAGGAAACTGGCTCTCAGGCTGCGAAGGAACTCCGTCCACATGGGCATGGGGAGGGAAGGCTGCCGGCGCGCGGAGTCTCGAGCACTCACCCTATTGAAAATCTTAGCCTGCATGGGGGTTCATTTCAGAGGCTGGAGCGCGTTCTCGAACACCCAGTCGGCCACCTTCAGGCCGGCCTTCTGCCCCTCGAGGTTGTCGGCCATGAAGTGAATGCCCGCCCAGACCCGGCTCATGCCGATCTCGCGCCGCGCGTCGGAGAGTTTCTTGAAGGTGCGCACCGCGCCGGGCAGCCCGTCAGACGTGACCGTGAATTCAAGGTCGTCAGTGCCGAAGTAACGCTCGAGCAGGCGCGAGGCGGCGGCGGAGAACGTGCTGTGGCCCGAAGCGTAGGAAGGGAACGCCGGCGAAACCATGAGGGGAATGAAATCAGGATTGATGACCACGTACGGATTCAGCTTCGGGTTGAGTTCGCGAATCGCGTTTTCGGGACGCCAGGTGCGGTAGAAAAATTTGGTATCCCAGCAACAGATGGCGGCGTCGGCCTCGGCGAAATTGAGAAGAGCGAAAAGCCGGGCGCACTCGGCCACGGGGAGACTGCGCCGCCGGGCGAAATCCTGGGCGATCACGTTCCAGTGGCCCGGGGGAGTCGCCGTCCCGAGGTCGTCGGACCAGAAGGCGGTGCTGAACGTTTCGTACTCGGTGCGCTCGGCTCCGTCGCGCGCGCCCACCTTGGCAACATAAGCGGTTTCCTCGGCGTACTGTTTCGAATCCAGCGCCGGAGGCGGAGGGGCGCGGAATTGGTCCGGCGAGGTCATCACGAACGGCGTGACATGACCCCAGAAAGGAAGCACCGGCGGGCGGAAGCCCGGCGGCGTCTCGCGCCATTTGCCCGGCTCCTCGCTCGAATATTTGCCGGGGATCGGCTTGTTGAAACCGGAGTCTGCGCGCTTCGCGAGAATCTGCTCGGCCACATGCCTGCCCCAGGCGATGCCGTCAGTCTTGGGCTGGCCCTCGGGGATGGCCGCAAGGGCTTTCTGGTAGGCGACCTCGAAGTTGCGCGGGTTGGTGGCCTGGCCCCAGAGC
>CAIQIC010000317.1 GCA_903871765.1 uncultured Lentisphaerota bacterium | reverse complement strand
TTGGTCGCGAACTGCGCGAAGCCGTCGTGATGCTTGGCAACGAGCACCATGTACTTCATGCCCGACTCCTTGGCGAAGCGCACCCATTCCACAGCGTTGTAGTTCGTCGGGTTGAACTGCTTGTAATAGTTGTCGTACACGGGATCTTCGGTGCGCGGTGTCTGGATGCCATTGATATCCCACGGCCGGTTGGCCTTGCGGCCCCAGCCGATCTCCACTTTCCCGATCGAACACGGCCCCCAGTGGATGAACATGCCGAACTTCGCGTCGCGGAACCACTGCATGCGCTCGTCGCGCTGCTCCTGGGTCTCGTTCATTTGCGGCACCTTCGACAGATCCGCCGCACGAGCCCAGCCCGCTGCCAGCAACGCCGACATGAATAGCATGATGGTTCGTTTCATTATTTTTCCTCTATTTCCAGTTCCTTTGAATTATGTTTCAGCTAGATCATGGCCTAGCGGGCGACTGTGAGCACGATGATGGTGTCGAGAGGGTCCCATGCAACCCCTGCGGGCAGCGTCACCGCCACTCCCAGCGGAGTTTGTTCCAGCTTGGCATGGGCCTTGCCGCCCAACACCTTCGCCTCACGGAAGCTGCAGTCGTTGGCGGGGATGCCCAGTTCGACCCGGTTGCCATCCTTGGGCGGACGCAGGATGTGGGCATAAATTGTCTTGCCATCCGGCGTCTGGGTGGCGCAGCCCCAGGCCGGCTGCTTGTCCGTCGAGGTGGTGACGAAGGCGGTGCTCGGCACGGTGCCATAGATCGAAAGCCCGTTACGCTTCATCAGGTTCCCCATGGCCTTCATGAGATCGACTGTCCCGGGCGGCCAATCGTTGTTAGACCAGGGGCCTGCGGCCATCACAAAGCCGCCGTTATCCTGCCCTTCCGTAGCCGCCATGGTGACGGTCATGCGGTAGAGGTTCTCGACCGGATACTTCACTGGATGGCCGCTCGCCAACCAATCGCCATTGAGGGTGATCGAGTTCTGCAAGGGGGTGGTCAGGCGGGTGGTCGGATCATTGATATTGAGCGGTGTCACAATATATTCCCCGCCGAGGAGGTTGGCCGGCGGCAGATCGGCGCGCGTGCAGCACGAATTCAGCCAGATCGCCGCGTCCGGGGTATGCTTGAGCATGATCTTGCGCACGGCGATGCCGTCCGGCCCCGGGCCGTCCTGCCAGTAGCCGGCAATGCGGGTGCCGTAGCGGGTACCGAGCTCCTCGATGATCCTGAAATACATCTTATTCCATTTCTGGTCGGTGCCGCGCCGGCCGGTATCGGCCAGATCGCCCTCCTTGTCGATCCAGATGGCGTCTTTGGTTAGAACGCTTTCGGCCCAGCCCGCATCAATGAGTTTTTGCTGCTCGGCGGGGTTGAGGTCGTGGCGGTCGTTGGGATGGACGTAGAGCACCAGCCCGAGGCCGCGCTTCTTGCAGGCATCGGCGAGGTCGCCGATGAGATCCCGCTTGCTCACCTTGTCCGGGAAGACCTCGGCCCACACCTTGCTCGGGTAAAGCATGCGGATGCCGGCATGATAGGCGGTGAAGATCAGGTATTCGGCACCCGCCTGCTTGGTGAGCTCGGCGAGTGCCTCGACATCCAGCGCGCTTGCAAACGCATCAACCCCACGGTCTGCCAGGTTCCCGCCCTGAGGCGTGGCCGGGGTCAACCCGCAGACGTAATGGACGAACACGCCGAGCTTGGCGTGTGACAGCGGTGATTTGCGGTTCTGCACGAATTCTTCCTCCATCTCGGTGTCCTGCGCGAGCGCCACCACGCTGCCAGTGCCGCCAATCACATCGAACTCCTTGTAGCCCACCCCGCCATTCTGCTGCTCGGGAAAGGTGAATTGGATCGCATCCACACCCGTCAGGTTGATGTTAGACAGCTTCAAGCACGTGCTTGCATCCGTGGCCTTGTCATTCTGGGTCGCCGTGATGGCGTCACCGAATTTGCTGGAACCCACCCTGCGAAAGCTGACCGTGTAGTTTTGTGCGGAGCGCCCGGAGTTGGCCCAACCTGCATAGGTGTTGATGGCCAGGATGGTGTATCCTGTTTTGTTGACCTTGGTGTCGAGGATGTAGGTGAGCGATCCACCGGCAATGCAGAGACCTCCATTGGCACCCACACCACCAAACGTGCCATCCGTGAGCGTTGCCAGGGTGCCATGGGAATTCGCGTTGTTTTCGGCCGTGTTGATGGTCAGCTTGTCGATGGTGGAACTCACCGCGGATTGCAGCAGATCGGTATTCAATACCGGGTAGTAGCTGGCACGACACGACCCCCTGACCGTTGCCGCGGATGCGCTCCCTGCTGCCAGCAACGCCGACATGACTGACATAATTATGGCATTTTTCATCTGTGATTACTTTCCGCTAGTGGGTTTGCCTGACTGTTTCTCAAGCCACGGTGCGACCTTGTCGGCCCAGCATTTGCCATGTTCGCGCAGGCCCTTGCCGCTGAAATGCACCCCGTCGCGCAGGTCGCCCTTAAGCGCGTCGCTATCAGGTCCTTCCAGGGCGATGCCGTCAGTCCACAGGGATTTCTGGGCATCGCGCATCTCGGGCACGCCGTCACCGCCATGAGAGCTGACCAGCGCAACGAACCACGGGGCGTCCCAGCCGATCGCCTTGCGCGACTCTGTGATGAGTTGTTCGAGATAGACCCGATAGGGTTTGCCAATGAGCGTGCGCTTGGGATCCGGTTGTCCCGCATCAGACTCGCCCTGGTGCCACAGCACGGCGCGGAAACCCTTAGGCCCTAACTGTTTCATGCGGCCTGTCAGCATCTCAAAGGCATCGCCCTTGCTCTCCCACTCACCGTTGGGAAGCTGGCGCACCCGGCCCTCGAGGGTCGGCGGATTGGGAAACGTCGCGCCCATGGGCAGCCACTCGCGCACGCTGGTGGCCCCGATGCCGCAGGCAATGATGCCCACAGGCACCTTGAACTTCGTGGCCATGGCATCGCCAAAGGGGGGCTGGAAACTGCCCTGGCCGCCGCTGGCGCCGGGCTGCGGATCGTTGGCCAACTGCCATTTCTTCCCATCGAAAGCGACGACCATTCCGGTCGTGGTCTTTTGCTGCTCGGCGCCGTGATTCGATGCGTTCGACTGCCCGGCGACCACAAAGATGTCGCCCACCCCGACGTGTTCCACGGCGGCTTCACCCAGCACCGCCGGATCGGCGGCGGATTTCCGGAAGCGCACGTTGAGCGCATACCACCCACCTGCAGGAAGTTTGAGGCTTCCGCTGAATTTGCCATCCTTGATTTGTGCGCCCTGGGCCACGACCGACCAAGCCATCGCCTTGCCGCGCAGCCCGGCACCCGGCTCGGCTTTGGCCTCGACCACAGTCGCACCCGCCGGGGTGGCTCCCGCCACCTTGACCTCGGCCCATTCCTGGGCATTGCGCTGGGTGACCTGCCAGTCCAGCGGCAGCTCCAGCACGATTGGGGTTTGGGCAAACGCCGTGGGCGTCAGGAGCATCGCGGCGATGCCGCACAATCGGACGTATTGTTGTTTCATGAATGTTTCGCCTCTATTATTTCGCCGCGTCATCGGTGCGGAATGGAGAAGCCGGCAGGCCTTCCTTGTTATAAAGTTTGTTGCCTGTTGGATTGCAGATGCACGCATAGCACGCAGCAACCGGCTTTTGAATATCAGGACTTGAAACCACCACGGTATCACCGTCAATCACCG
>CAIQIC010000316.1 GCA_903871765.1 uncultured Lentisphaerota bacterium | reverse complement strand
GTGGGTTGTGCCCATGTTGAACGAGAATGGCCTTAGGCGCCGGGACGCGGCGCGGCCACGGCGGGGTGGAGGTAGATCGGGGTCAGCGGCTCGGAAGCCTCCCCGCGGGCGTGGCGGGCGAAGGCCAGGCGGGCGACGGCCTCGGCGGTGGGACAGGTGTCGGTGATCGGCAGTTCGACGTGCGTCAGCGGCGCGGAGGCCCACTGCATGGCGAGCCGTTGCCCGTCGGGGCTGACAACCCGTGTGCCAGCCGACAGCCGCACGCCCAATTGGGTCAGCGGTACGGCCGTCCAGCCGGCCGGGTTCACCATGTGGCCGTCCGCGCCATCGAACAAACCGAACCAGAGCGTGCCGCGCCGCGCGTCGCCGATGACAGCGACGGCCGGGGCATGAAACTCGGCGATGGTCTGCTGCGCCAGCGCCGCGCCGCTGCTGACGGCGAACACAGGCTTGCCGCCGGGCAGGGCCAGCGCCTGCGCGGCGGTGATGGCCACGCGCAAGCCGGAGAAGGAGCCGGGTCCGCGGCCGACGGCGAAGAAGTCAATCGCGGCCGGTTCCACCCCCGCGTCCCGGAGCAATACTGGCAGCAGTTCGAACAGTTGCGTGTGATGAAAGTCGCGGGCGTTCCACGTCTGCCGGGCGGCAAGGCGCCCGTCCGCCAGTACCGCGAGGTCATTCTGCGCGGAGGACATTTCCAAGGCGAGAGTGAGCATGGGTCCTTATTCCAGCTTTCTGCGTATATGCGCGCCACAAACGGAGTCAGTGGTCAGTTGTGGGTTGTCAGTGGTGACAGAAAGTTTCGCACAGCCGTTCTATGTTATCAAGCAACGGCTTAACTCTGAAATATCGCTGCAATCTGAATTCTGTCTTCTGTCAACGGACAACCAACGACTGACAAATGACAAATGACTACGGACCTTCCTCCCTTTCGACGCTGATCGTTCGCTCGTCCGGTTGCGCGCCCACACGGAAAGTGATGTGCCACGTGCCAGGCGGCAGGATCTCCGCCGCGCGTTCGGCCCACTCGATCACCGTGAGGCCCCGGCCGTTGAAGTACTCCTCGAGGCCCAGCCCGAGGGCTTCGTCTGCGCCGCGCAGCCGGTAGAGGTCCACGTGATAGACCGGCTGCGCGCCGCGGTATTCGTGGATCAGCGTGAAGGTGGGGCTGTTGACCGGCTGGGTGACGCCCAGCGCGGCAGCCAGCCCCTGGACGAAGCAGGTCTTGCCGGCGCCGAGTTCGCCGTGTAACGCCAGCACGGCGCCGGGCGCGAACCGCGGCAGCAGATCGGCCGCCAGCCGGCGGGTTTCCGCCGGGCTGCGGGTGACAAAGGTCTCGGTCCGGGTCGGCATGCCGGTTACCTTGCCATAACCCGGCCCCGGAGATAAACAGAAAAGCCGCCGCACTCCATAGAGGAATCAACTGCTCCCGGCTGCTCAGAACGCCTGGTGCTCCGTCCGGGCGATAATCTCGTCCTGCAGCGCCCGGCTGAGGTCGCAGAAATAATCGCTGTAGCCCGCCACGCGCACAATGAGGTCGCGGTGTTGCGCGGGATGCTCCTGCGCCGCGCGCAGCGTGGCTGCATCCACGACGTTGAACTGGATGTGGTGCCCGTCCAGCCGGAAGTAGGTGCGGATCAACTGCACCAGCATGTCCAACCCCTTCTCGTCCTGCAACACCTGGGGCGTGAATTTCTGGTTAAGCAGGGTGCCGCCCGTGCGCGCGTGATCCATCTTGGCCGCCGATTTGAGGACGGCGGTCGGGCCGCGGCGGTCGGCGCCCTGCACCGGAGAAATGCCCTCGGACAGCGGCACCCGGGCTTTGCGCCCGTCGGGCGTGGCGCCGATGACCGAGCCGAAGTACACGTGGCACGTCGTGGGCAGCAGGTTGATGTGGTAGACGCCGCCCTTGGTGTTGGGGTGACCCTCGATGGCGTTGTAATAGACCTCGAACAGCTCGGTCATCACGCGGTCGGCATACTCGTCGTCGTTGCCGTAGCGGGGCGTCTTGTTCAGCAGCAACTGGCGCGTCCGTTCGTGGCCCTCGAAATCGGCCGCGAGCGCGGTCAGCAGGTCCGGCATCGTCAGGGTCCGCTGGTCATACACATGATGCTTCAGCGCCGTCATCGCGTCCGTCATGGTGCCGAGGCCGACGCCCTGGATGTAGGTCGTGTTGTAGCGCGCGCCGCCGTCGTGGTAGTCCCGCCCCCGGGCGATGCAGTCGTCCGTCAGCAGCGACAGGAACGGCGCCGGCAGGTGCACGGCGTACAGTCGTTCGATGACGTTGTTACCGCGCAGTTTGATGTCCACAAAGTGCCGTAGTTGCTTTTCATAGGCGCCGAAGAACTCCGCGAATGAGGCGAACTGCGCCGGGTCGCCGGTGGCCAGGCCGAGCTGGCGGCCGGTACAGGGGTCCACGCCGTTGTGGAGAGTCAGCTCCAGGACCTTGGGCATGTTGAAATAGCCCGTCAGGATGTAGCTTTCCTTGCCGAACGCCCCCACCTCGACGCAGCCGCTCGAGCCGCCGCTGCGCGCGTCAGCCACGGACTTGCCCATCCGCACCAGTTCCTGGACGATGAGGTCCGCGTTGAACACCGATGGCTGGCCGAAGCCGGTGCGGATGATCCGGGCGGCGCGCTTGACGAAGCGGTCGGGATTCTTCCGGCTCACCTGGATCGAGGAGCTCGGCTGCAGCAGCCGCATGCTCTCGATCACGTCCAGGATCAGGTAGGTGACCTCGTTGACCCCGTCCGAGCCGTCCGCGTTCAGGCCGCCCGTGTTGACCTGGGCGAAATCGGTGTAGGTGCCGCTTTCCGCCGCCGTGACGCCCACCTTGGGCGGCGCGGGCTGGTTGTTGAACTTGATCCACAGGCACTGCAGGAGCTCCTCCGCCTGGTCGCGGGTGAGCGTGCCGCCGGTTAGGCCCTGCTGGTAAAAGGGCAGCAAGTGGCGGTCCAGGTGGCCGGGACAATAGGCGTCCCACGTGTTGAGCTCCGTCGTCACCCCGAGGTGGACGAACCAGTAATACTGCACAGCCTCCCAGAAATCGCGCGGCGCGTGGGCGGGGACGTGCCGGCACACCGCCGCAATGCGCTCCAGCTCGGCGCGCCGCTGGGGGTCGGTTGCCTGCCGGGCCAGCGCCTCGGCCTGGTCCGCATGGCGCTCCGCGCAGCGGATGAGCGCCCCGGCGCAGAGGTGCATGGCCTGCAGTTCCTGGTCCCGGGCGTACGCCTGGGGGTCGCCCAGGAAATCCAGCGCCTGCCGCCGGCGCTGGATCTCCTGCTGGAAGTCCAGCATGCCGCGGTGGTAGATCTTGTCGTCCAGCACGGTGTGGCCCGGCGCGCGCTGCTCCATGAACTCGGTGAAGACGCCGGCCTCGTAGGCGGCCTGCCATTCGTCCGTCATGTCGCGGAAAAGCTGATCCCGCAGGGACCGGCCCTGCCAGAACGGGATGATCGTATCCTGGTAAACCTGCCGGGCCGGGGGGCTGACGGCGAACGGGATTTTCTCCCGCGAGTTGAGCAGGTCCAGGTCCTGCAGGCTATGGCAGCACAGTTCGGGGTAGGTGGGCGTCGCCTTGGGCGCGGGCCCCTTTTCGCCGACGATCAGTTCGCCCGGGCCGAGATACACCGTCTTGTGCTCCATCAGGTAGGCGAAGGTTTGGGCGCGGCGCAGCGGGGCGGATAGCAGCTCCGTCTGCTGCCGGGCAAACTGCGTCACCAGTTCTGCCCGTTCGGTGGACAGGGTGGGCTTGGCGTCCAGGCTGGTTTGCCGCAGTTGGGCTACGCGTGCGCTGATCATGGTCATCCTCCGATTTTCACTTCAAGTCCAAAGGCTTCCAGCCGACGGGCGATGGCGGTCATCTGCTCGGCCGATGGCGGCCGGACGTCGGTCAAGGAGTAGCTTCGGTTCAGCCGGGCATATTTGTCAATGCCGCTGTGATGGTAGGGCAGCAGGTCAACGCGGCGGAGCGGCGGGGTCGCGGCCATAAATTCGCCGATCTGGCGGATGTTCTCGGGATCGTCCGTGACACCCGGGATGATGGGCACCCGCACGATGACGGCGTGCCCGTGTTGCGCCAACCTCCGCAGATTTTCCATGATCAGTTCGTTGGGCACGCCGGTATGTTGCCGGTGCCGGGCGCTGTCCAGCAGCTTCAGGTCATACAGGAACAAATCCACGTGCGCGCGGATCCGGTCCAGGACGGCCCAGTCGGCATAGCCGCACGTGTCCACGGCGGTGCGGATGCCCTGTGCCCGGCAGGCTTGGAGCAGGGCCTGCAGGAAGTCGCCTTGCAGTAGCGGCTCGCCGCCGGAAAAAGTCACCCCGCCGCCGGATTCGTCATAGAAGGGGACGTCGCGCTGGATCTCCGCCAGCGCCTCGGCCACGGTCAGGCTCCGGCCCACGCACTGGCGCGCTTCCGCATAACAGACGGCCGTGCATGCCATGCAGGCCCGGCACTTCTCCCGGTCGGTGACGCCGCTTGCGCCGTTCCGGCCGATGGCGCCATGCGGGCAGACGTCCGCGCAGGCGCCGCAGCGGATGCAGCGGTTGGTGTGCCAGATCAGGCTCGCCGGCGGCGACTGGCTTTCGGGGTTGTGGCACCACCGGCAATGCAGCGGGCAGCCCTTGAAAAAGACCGTGGTGCGGATGCCCAGCCCGTCATGGATGGAATAGCCCTTGATGTCGAAGATCAAGCCGCGACTCTCGGGCGTGTCCGGCCCGCTATGCTGGCGTTTATCCATGCGGGCGGAACATACTACGCCGCAGCGGGTTCATCAACCCCGCCCGCAATTTTTTAACGCAAAGGGTGCAAAGCTAAGACGGAAGACGCAGAAAAAGAATGGTGCCGGTACGCGGGCCGCCGGCCGGCAGCACGGTCTATGAGCCATGCTACGACGACCTGCCCGTCACGGCCTGCGAGCCGGCGGAACAGCCCGAGCCCTCCGCCGCCACGGATGAACAGGTCTTCCCGGATTACGACAACTGCCCAGATTCCGAACCCGTTTGAGAACGGCGCTGTTATTTTCTCAAGGGAAGGACTGCCGTTGCCACCTGCTGTCTGGGTTACAGTCTGGGTCCTGCTCGCCATTCTCTGCATGGCATGGACATTACCCATCGCCCTGCGCGAACGCGACAAAGGTTGATTCAGAGATCAGAGGTCAAAATTCGGCAATCTGCGGTTATCTTTCTTCCCTTTGTGCTTCTGGAACTTTGCGCCTCAGCGCCTCTCTTTTAATACCCGAATTCCCAGCCCTTGCGCGGTTCGCGCTTCAGCATCCCGTTGGCCTTGTCGTTGTTTGCAAATT
>CAIQIC010000315.1 GCA_903871765.1 uncultured Lentisphaerota bacterium | reverse complement strand
CCGCCGACCAACGCCTGGCCGCTGCTGGCGCGGCAGTTGGCGTCCCTGCCGGCGGCGGCACGCCGGGACGTGGAACCGCTGCGCCTGCTGGTACTGATCCTGGCGGGCGAGACCGGGGACGCGCGGCAGGCCGTGCACGCCGCCGCCCAGGCGCTCCGCGGCCCGATGCGCGAATACGCCGCGCAGGGCAGCGCGGAAATGCTCCAGGCCTTACAGATGCTGGACGACGCGCGGCAGCATACGGACGGTTTGACGGCGTTCCGGTGGCGGTTGGAGGCGGCGGAAAAACTGCCGGCGAAGCAGATGGTGCGCCTGGAAGTGCCGGATCTGGCCGGCATGGCCGGCGCTGCCGAGGCCGAAAAGTTGCTGGCGCGGTTACTGCTGCTGCCCAACGCCAACCTGTCCTGGTCAGGTGGCGGCGAAACACTCAAGCTGGCGCAGCACGTGGCGCTGCGCGAGATCAAAGCCCTCAAACAACCGCCATGGAGCCTGGTGCAAGGCCCCGACTGCCTCGCGCTCTACCAGGCGCTGGCCGGCAAATTCCCGGACAGATCCAGGACCAGGACCGAAGCGCTGCCAGCGCCAGGGCTGGTCATGCTGGACATGGAGCGGGATGACAGCCGAGATTCCTACGAACGCCGCTCGGCCCGGGCCTGGTATCTGGCGGCGCTGCTCGAACAGGAGCGCACGGCGGAGGCGGAGCAACTGCTGTTGACGAATCAGGATGACGCGCGTGGCGAAGCGTATGCATTTACCGACCATCTGCGCCGGTTGAACGATCCCGCCCAGGCGCGGCGCATGTACGAGTTCCTGGCCGGCCTGGCGCAGAAGAATCCAGACCTCGGATTATGGCCGGCGGCGGGCGCTCTGGTTGCGCCGGCGGGCGTCGAGGCGGACTGGATCGCGCGTCTGCAGGCGGTCCTCGGCACGCCGGCGCTCAAACCCAAGGCGCGGCTGGCTGTGCGGGAGGCGTTGAACCGGGCCCTGCTGGCTGCCGACCGCGTGGACGACGCCGCGGGGTTGCTGCGGCAGGCCCTGGCGGAAACGTCCGCCAGCGAACCCGGCGCGGCGGGCCGAAAACCGCGGGACCAACGCATCGAAACGGCGCTGCTGCTGGCCAAGCTCGGGCGCCTGCTCAACCGCGACGACTGGACGCGCGAGGGCCTGACCGCGGCGCAGGCCGCCGCTGGCGACCGGATGGACACCGGCTATGGCCTACAGAGTGTTACGCGGGCGCTGCTGGAGCAGAAGCGCTATGCCGGGGCGGAGAGCTTCGTCTTCGCGGCCCTGCGGCAAGCGGCGGCCGCCAACCAGCCGGAAAACCGCAGCCGCCGGGCGTATGAACTCCGGGATCTGGCCGGGCAATTGCTCGACGTCTATGCCGCCGCCGGCCGGCCGGCTGACGTGCTCGCCTTGCTGGAACGCATGCCGTATTGGGAGGCGCGGGACCTGATCGAACTGTCCCCCCGCGGCGTTGGCGAGGAAAATGCCTGGCGGGCCGCCGCCGTCGCGCTGCACGCCGCCGGCCGCACGGCGGAAGCCGTGCCGATCCTTAAAACCATGCTGGCGCAGCAGCCCGGCGAAGATGCGGGCTATCAAGCGTTGCTGGACATGGCGGGCGGCGCGGAACTGCTGCCGTGGCTCGACCAGCTCTACGCCCGCGACCGCTTTGAGGAACGCCCGCTGATCTGGAAGGCGGTCCTCCTCCAGAAACTCGGCCGGCTGGACGAAGCCGAACAAACGGCGCGGCTGGCGCTCAAAGTGGATCCGACCGACGGCGAGACGCGCGCCGGCGATCGCGTCCGCGGCTACGCGGTGCTGGGCGACATTCTCGCCGCGCGCGGCCGCCAGGAGGACGCCACGTTCTTCCGCCACGTGGTCCAATCGGTCCGCATCGCCGAGCAGGGCGACGAACTGGCCGAGGTCGGCCTGGTCAAGCGCAGCCTGGAGCTGTACGAAAAGGCGCAGGCCCTGTTTGCCGACGCGTATTGCGTGCAGTGGCGGTTGGCCGAGCGGCTGTGGGCGCTGGGCCAGAAGGAGGAGGCGGAAAAGCACTACGCCATCGCCTTCGAACGCATGCCGGAGCAATTCGGCCGGGTGGCCAGCCTGTGTTTCGGCTGCGAGGGCGTGTTTACCAAGCCGCAGAGCCGGAGCGTGGCCGAACGCGTGCTGCTGCGCCTCGAGCAGACGAATCCGCAGCGTCCCCAGCTTTTCTTCCTGCTGGGCCAACTGCGCGCGGCGCAGGAGCGGCCCGGCGCGGCCCTGGCCTATTACCGCCGGGCGGCGGCGCTGGATCCGGACTACCTCGACGCGTGGAAACAGATCGCCGAACTGGCCGACGCCGCCGGCCTGGCGCCCGCCGAGCGCAGTGCGCTGGCGCTGCATATGCTGCAGATGGATCCATTGTGCCGGCATCACAGCAGCAGCTTCGAGCACATCACCGACCTGCCGACCCTGTGGGAGACGGTTCGCGCGCAACAGTCCCTGGCCTTGCCCTGGCCCGAGCGCCTGCTGGAGTTGCGGGCCAGCCGCGAGCGCCTGGCGCGACGCGAAGAAGGCGGCGAGTCGCGGAGCGCGTATGACGGCGATGACGAGCGCCTGCGAACGCCGGGCCAGGCCCTGCTGCAGCAGGGCCTGATCCGGTCGACGCTCCAGTGGATGCAAATGACCGCCGTGGCCAACGCCGCGCAGGAGGAATAGGGCGCATACGGCGTGACAGCCGGAAGCAGCGTCCCTCCTTCACAGGAAGTTCCGGAGGGCTGTGGCGAGGTTATTCGGCAAGAACGCGAGTAAGCTTGAACGGTGGGGGGATAGAGAAGATGTCGCTGCCAGGAATGCCAACGCTGCTCAAGTGCATCCGTTGTGGGTCCGAGGTGAAGAATAAAGGCTTCTTCCGGGATTAGCGTGGGATATTCTATTATGGATTACGGCATGATCGACAGCGGAGCGGGAGAGCGACTAAGCGGGTCGAGTAAGTGTAAGCGACGAAGTGTGAGGGACTAAGAGTGGCGACTAAGTGTGTGGGGAAGTGGGTTTATGGCACACCTTTTTGGTCATGAGAAATTGAAAGTATACCAGAAGGGTATGGATTTTGTGGCGATCCGCAGAGCGTTGCTGGGTCGGCTGCCTCGGCTAGTTGCCGCATGCGACCACCTTGATCGCGGAGCAGAGAGCATTCTCGTCAACATTGCTCACATCGCTCTCAAAGGTCGCCTCCCGTGACACTTAGTCCCACACTTAGTCAGTTACGCTTAGTCGACTCGCTTAGTCGATGGCTTCGCCTAACAGTTGCGCACCAAAGTCCAGTCAGTCTTCACACGGAAAACCGGGAAGAACCCTAATCATAACGAGGTAATCCCATGAGCGCGGTCGTACTGGCCATATCAGGTTCCCTCAGGAAGCCATCGTTTACGGAAAAGATGTTGGATTTGTGCATCGAGGGTATGGGTCCGAATCTGGAGGTGCATACGGACTGGGTCTGGTCGGGCGAACTGCTCATCTCCGCCGCCGGTGCGGCCAACGTCCCCCGACTCTTCGACAGAAAAATCGAACTCATCCGGCGGGCGGGGGCGGAACTGGTCCAAGGCGCGGTGCTCCAGGAAACAACCGAGGAACTCGCGGCCCCGGTCATGCCGGCAGAGGACTACCGGCGCATGGCGACGCTGAGTTTTGAAGGCGGCGTGGTGGCGAAGGCCAAAATGATCACGATCGCCATGCAGGCCATGCGTGGCCGACAGAAACCCGCAAGGCCCGGGGCGTAACTTGAAACAAAACGCGCGACAACTGGATGGGCGTGTAGAGAGCTAAGGTCATGGTCCGGGCGGGGCGAGTGACGATATCGGGGTCGAGCACTGGGGGACAGCATTATGAACAAGCGTTTGAATTATTCGCGGCGGGATT
>CAIQIC010000314.1 GCA_903871765.1 uncultured Lentisphaerota bacterium | reverse complement strand
TCGAGCAGGGCCACGCCCCAGTCGTAATGCGCGGTGACGTAGTCGGGCTGGAGCGCGACGGCGCGGGCGTAGTGCGCGTTCGCCTCGGCCGCCTTCCCCTGCTGCTGCAGAACCCAGGCGAGATTGTTGTGCGCCGGCGCACAACCGGGATCGATGCGCAGCGCCGCCTCATACTCGGCAATGGCCTCGGACTGGCGGCCCGGAATTTTCGTGAAGGCGCGCCCCAAATCGTTGTGTGCATACACATCGCGGGGATTGATGCGCAGCGCCGCCTCAAAATGGTCGATCGCCTCGGGCAGGCGCCCGGGAATCCTCGACAGGAGGTCACCCAGATTCGTGTGGGCCATCCCGCAGGCGGGGTTCCGCGCCAGCGTTTCCCGATAGAGCGTACCGGCATCGCGGTACATGCCGCACTGGCGCCATGTCAGCACGCCCAAGCTCGCGAGCAGCAACCCGCCCCCTGCGCGGCTCAGCCACCGTGTGGCGGGGACGCTGCTGTCCAGCAGCCGGCCAGCCGCCAGCGTCAGCCCCGCCGCTACCGGCACGATGATGCCCAGGCTCGCCTGGTACTGAAAGTGGTCCGCCACGTAGGAAAAAATGAAAGGGTAGACATTGATGAACCCCGAGGCCGGGAACAGCGTTCCTGCAAAAATCAGAAATCCGGCCAACCCTGCCACGGCGGCGCGGGCCCCGGGTTCCTGCCGCCGGCGGATCACCAGGACGAGCGCGGCCACCAACGCCAGCACTCCCAGCGGGAACAGGTACTGCCACCACACCGCCGCGTCGACGTTCCAGCGCGGATAGATGAAGATCAGGTCCACGGGCCACACCAGCTTGCCTAGATAAAACCAGATCACCCGGCCGGCCAGCAGGCAGCGTTCGAGCAGGGTAAGCGAAAAATCCGCGCCCCGCGCGCCGATGTAGGTTCGTTCCACCCAGGCGGTGAACAGCCCCGCGGTCACGCCGAGGCCCAGCCACGGCAGCAGCGGCCAAACGTCGCGGCGCCAGTCGAGCCGGCCCCGCCGCCACCAGAAGACGACCAGCAACGCGGCCGGCAGCGTCGCCGTCACCGTCTTGGTCAGCAGCGCCAGCACGAACAGGCCCAGTGCCAGAAAATACCGAAAAGGCCGGCGGTCCTGATCAAAACGCAGATAGACGAACGCCGCGCCCAGGTAGAAGACGGTGGAGAGCGTGTTCTTCTGCTCTGAAATCCATGCCACCGACTCCACGCACACAGGATGCAGGGCGAATATGAGACCTGCGAGATACGCCCCCGGCAGCGCCAGCCGTCGCACCAGCGCCACCACCAGGCAGGCCGCGGCTGCGTGCAACAAGATGTTCACCACATGGTAGCCCGCCACGGAGTCGCCCCACAGCCGGTGCTCCACCCAGAATGCGGTGTGCAGCAGCGGATAATACTGCTGGGTCGCACCCATCTCGCACCAGATGCGTCTCAGTCCATCGACAGATTGCAGATGCGGCTGTGTCACGTGAAAACCGTCGTCCCAGAGGAATCCGCCGCGCATCGCTGGCAGGTAGGCGAGCAGCGTCACGGCGAAAATCACCGCCCCCGCACCGAGGCTCCGCAGGTTCACTGGCCGGAAGTTCATCGCCGAAAATCCATTCGCGACGTCAGGGTGGGGTCACCCGGAGCGATTCGCGGGCGAGCTCGAGGTTTTCCCGGGTGCGCGGATCATCCGGCCGCAGGCGGAGCGCCTCCTGGTATTGCGCGAGGGCCTCGCGCGCCAGGCCTTGCAGCAAAAGCACGTTGCCGAGATTGGCGTGGGCGTCGGCGTCGCCGGGTTGCAGATGGACGACGATGCGGAAATGTTCGGCGGCCGGAGCCAGCCTCCCGCTCTGGGCGAGCAGCAGGCCGAGCCTGGCATGCGCCAGGGCGTGATCCGGCGCCAGCCGCAGGGTTTCCAGATATTCGCGTTCTGCGTCCGCCGGCCGGCCCGCCAGCTCCGCCAGGCGCGCGAGCTGATAATGCGCCCGGGGCAGATCCGGGGCCAGGGTCAACGCCGTCCGCAGATGCGCCGCGGCTTCGTCGCGCCGATCCAGGCCGGCGAGGGCCACGCCGAGATCGTAGTGCACATCGGCCCCCGGCTTGAGGCGCAGCGCCTGCTCATAACAGGCCACGGCCTCGGCCGTCCGCGGCACCTGCATCAGGGCATTGCCTAGGTTCACGAGCGCGTCGGCGTGGCCCGGCGCCAGTCGCACGGCGGCTTCAAGCTGGATGATGGCC
>CAIQIC010000313.1 GCA_903871765.1 uncultured Lentisphaerota bacterium | reverse complement strand
GGCTGGGAGCGGTCGCGTGGCTTGACCATGTGATTTCCGGCCGCCCGGCCGGGCCGGCCGTGGAGCGGGCCGCGCTGTTTGCCGACCCGTTGCTGCAGTTGCTCTTCCTGGCGGGAGCCACGATTTTTACGGCCTGGCAGTTCGGCGCTTATCCAGCCGTATTACTCTCGATCGGGATCGCAGCCATTTTCCCGTTTGCGGTGGGATTTCTACCGGGGGCGCCTGACGATCAGGGACTGGTGCGGGTCTGTGCGTTCTGGAGTCTGCTTCTCCTGCTGGCCGGCATCCGCGCGGCGCATTCGACGGCCGCGGGCGCGGAAGGTCGGACGCGGCGCTGGTTTTTCGTCGCCGGCGTTACGGGAGGCCTTGGACTGTGGGTTAGCGTGGCCGGGCAGGTGCCGGTCCTCGCCGGCATCGCCCTGGGCGGACTGATCGCGGCCTGGGTCAACCGTGGCGACGCGAAGGCAAACCCCGCTGGAGCACGGGTGCTTCTCCCCTGGGGGACTTGGGCGCTGGGCGGGGCTGCGACCAGCCTTGCGGTTTACTTGATCGAGTACTTCCCCGCGCACCTGGGGTCGTGGCAGTTGCGGATCAATCACCCGCTTTACGCGCTGGCCTGGCTGGGTGGGGGCGCGGTACTGGCGCGGGCGGTGGCCTGGATCGAGCGGAGAAAACCTTCGTGGAATCTCCGTGGAATTTCCGTCCTCATGCTGGCAGTCGCGGCTTTGGCGGCGGTGCCAGTTGTGATGAGGCTGACCCACAGCCTGGGATTTCTGGAGGTGGACCTGTCCTCGTTCCGGCTGACCAGGCTGCCGGGCGACGTGCGAGAGACCAGCCTGTGGGGCTGGCTGGTCGATGAATTCGTTACCCCCAGGGTTTGGGCCACGGTGCTGCCGGTGCTGCTGATACTTCCGGCGGGATGGCTGGTGCTGCGGTGCCGTACGGGAATGGCATCCCGGGCATCCCTCGCCGTCGCGCTGGGCCCGGTGTTCGTCGCTGTCGGATTCGCCTGCCGGCAGCTTAGTTGGTGGAACCAGGCCGATGCGGTTCTGCTTGCCCTGCTGGTCGCGGCCACGGCGGCGATCGATGAAGCGTTCAACCATCGCCTCACCCGCTGGGTTTGGGCCGGATTCGTGGCGCCGATGCTCGTGCTGGGCGCAATTCAGATTGTCCCCCCGGCGGACACCGGGATGAAGAATGCGCTCGATGAGTCCGAAATCTTCGGGCTGATCGAGCGGGATCTGGCCCGCTGGCTCGCGATCCACGCGGGGGCTGAACGGGCGGTGATTCTGGCGCCCCACAATGAGACCACGACCCTGCATTATTACGGGGGGCTGCGAGGACTGGCAACGCTCGGCTGGGAAAACCGGAACGGCCTCGAGGCCGCCGTGCGGATCGTCAGCGCGTCGACTCCGGAGGAGGCGAAGGAATTGATCGACCGGCGCAAAATCACCCACCTCGTCATCCCCTCGTGGGACTCCTATCTCGACGTCTATGCGCGCATGGGGATGGGCCAGCTTGAGGGGACGTTTCTCAAGACGCTGCATGACTGGAATCTGCCGCCTTGGCTCCGGCCGGTGCCCTATCAACTTCCCACCATTGCCGGATTTGAAGGACAGTCGGTGGCCATTCTTGAAGTAGTCGAGGAGCAGGACAGTGCGGCGGCGTTGAGCCGGATCGCGGAGTATTTCGTCGAAATAGGGCAGCTTGATCTAGCGGCGTTGGCGGGTCAGGCGCTGCGGCGCTATCCAGCCGATCTCGGCGCCTTGGCGGCCCGGGCCCAGGTTGAGGTCGCCCGCGGTGATACGGCCGGCTTTGCCAGCACCGTTGAACTGCTGCAGCGGCGCCTTTCCAGCGGAGCCGATCGCGTCATGCCGTGGGACCGACGGGTCAGCCTGGCCGTCGTGCTGGCGCGCGGGAAGCATATGGATTTGGCTCGCGACCAGGTGCGCCGCTGTCTGGCGGAGGTTGATGAGGCGAAATTGCGCTGGCTCACGACCGGTTCGCTTTACCGCCTGCAGGTGTTGGGCAAGGCGTTTGATATGGCGATTGCGGACCAACGGCTACGCGGGCTTGCCCTTGATTTGTTGCCCGGCGATTTGCGCAGCCGCCTCTAACCATTCCGGGGGCCTTGGGCCGCCCCCGTGGAGGGGGAAGCGCAAGGAGGCAGGAGACAGAAGCCAGAGCCCAGAAGCCACGCCCAT
>CAIQIC010000312.1 GCA_903871765.1 uncultured Lentisphaerota bacterium | reverse complement strand
GCAGGTGGTGGCGGACGCCGCCGCCTGGCCGGCGGCGGCCCGCGCCGCCGATCTCGTGGTACAAGCCACGCCCGTCGGCGCCAAGGCCGGCGACGAAGCCCCGTTGCCTACCGCCGCCTTCCGCGCGAACCAGCGGCTGTTCGACCTGATCTACTGGCTCCGCGAGACGGCGCAGATGCGGGCCGCGCGCGCGGCCGGCGCCCAAGCCGTCAACGGCCTGGGCATGCTGCTGCACCAGGGCGCGCGGGCCTTCGAGATCTGGACCGGCCGCGCCGCGCCGCTGGCCGCCATGCGGGCGGCGCTGGAGGCCGAACTATGAGCGTGTCCTTTTTGTCCGCCTATTTGACGTGCTGTGTCTTTGCCTTCGGGGCCTGCATCGGCAGTTTCTTGAACGTCTGCATCTGGCGCCTGCCGCGCGAGGAGTCGGTCATCACGCCCGGCTCGCACTGCCCGCACTGCAACCGGCCGATCGCCTGGTTCGACAACATCCCGCTGGTGAGCTTTCTGGTCCTGCAAGCGCGCTGCCGGCATTGCGGCGGGAAGATCGCGCCGCGGTACATCCTCGTGGAACTGCTGACCGCCGTGCTGTTCACCCTGGTCTGGCTGCGCTACGGGCCGGACGCGCTCACGCCGGTGTACTGGCTGATGGTGGCCGGGCTGGTGCTCGGCACGTTCGTGGACTTCGATCACATGATCATCCCGGACCGCGTGACGCTGGGCGGCTGCGTGGCGGGGTTGGTGTTGAGCCCGTTCCTGCCGCAGTTGCACGCCCAGGCCACGATGTGGGGCGGCGCGCGCGAGGCGGTCATCGGGCTGGCGGTGGGCGCGGGGCTGCTGTGGCTGGTCAGTCTGGTGGGCCGGCTGATCTTCCGCAAGGATGCGATGGGGATGGGCGACGTCAAACTGCTCGGCGGGCTGGGCGCGCTGCTCGGCTGGAAGGCCGTCTTGTTCATCATCTTCGTATCCTCGTTTATCGGATCGTTTGTGGGCATCTATCTCATCCTCCGCCGCGGCCGGCAGTGGCAGAGCCGCATCCCCTATGGCCCGTACCTCGCGCTCGCCGCGGTGCTCTGGATCCTCGGCGGCAGCCGGCTGTGGAACGCGTACCTCCTCTTGCTCCCCGGCGGTCATCTGTGAGTGCCGCAGTTTGCATCTTGGGTAAATCGGGGCGATCAGTCCCCGGAGCGGAACGTGTAAACGTTCCGGTAGCGCCCGGAACCGTAAAGTGGTTTCAGGACCGGAACATCGTGCTGCTGGGTTTCATGGGCACGGGCAAGAGCGTCACAGCCCGGTTGCTGGCCCAACGACTCGGCCGCGAGTTGGTGGACATGGACGACGTCATCGCGCAGCGGGCCGGCAAAGCCATTACCGCGATTTTTGCGCAGGACGGCGAACCGCATTTCCGCCGGCTGGAACGCGCCCTGGTGCAGGAGCTGTCCGCCCGCCGCCGCCTGGTCATCGCCGCCGGCGGCGGGGTGGTGCTCGATCCCGACAATCTCCGCGATTTCCAACACAGCGGGCTGGTCGTCTGCCTCACCGCCGCGCCCGCCGTCATCCTGCGCCGGGTCGCGGCGGCCACGCATCGGCCGTTGCTCGAGGGCGGTGACAAAGAACAGAAACTGCTGGCGCTGCTGGCTGCCCGCCAGCCGCTGTACGACAGCATCCCGCACCGCCTCGACACCTCCGACCTTGCGCCGGAAGCCGTGGCCGACCGCATCCTCGCGCTGGCCGCCGGCGAGCTGGACCGGGGGCCGGAACCCACCGCCCGCTAGCCCGCGCGCGTTTATATCCAGAGCGCCGTACCCGGCTGCGGCTTGTTCTGCCATATTGGAGGGATGCCACTGATTGAACGTCAGCGCTGAAGGTCGGCGAGCCAGAGAGCCGTACCTTCGGGCGCTTTGTTCGGCTATTTTATCTCAATAATGAACGGTTTTTCGCCGTTGTCAGTGACAAGACACGCCGTGCAAGATCGATTCACGTTTATGCGTATTCTTGGCCACACATGGCCCATGTCGCTGTAGAAGAGATTTGCCGAGCGACCATCCTCAGCTATTGACTTGGAATCATCTGCTGTCCGAAATCCGGCAGTTTCGTCTGGCCACAAATCTGTAATGCGCGCATTGTCTGAACTGATTAACTGGACTCGAAAACGAAGGAGACCAAGGCCGTACTCTTTGGAGGGTCGAAAGACCACGTGCAAAACGTAACCTTCAGAGTTAGTTGTGATCTTAACGGTGTTCAAGAACAGAGTCGGTGGTGCTGCCAGTTCATGGGCTTTATCAACCGCAGTCGTGAGTTCCCCTATGAGTCGTGTTCGTTCAACATCCTTTTGTCGCAAATCTATGACGTAATCGGCAAGTTTGCGAAGGGCGTCCTTCTCATCTCCGGTGAATTTTTCCAACGCAATTGTGCGGAATGGCGTTAAAAGTGTCTCAAGACGCTGAATCTCCGCGGTTTTCACTGTGACATCCGTCAGGAGTTTCTGATTGTCCGCTCGGAGTTGAGACCGCTGGTGAGCTATCGTGATTGTGGTGACAATGGTTAGTCCAATTGCCGTGGCGATGGCTACCTGAACACTTGCCTTCTGGTAGAATCTCTGTGTCATATCAAATCTCTCTGCCTAACGTGATGAGTCATCGTTTTGGCAGGCCGCGCCATAGGCGCGGATTGACAAATACGGTGAACTCAATTGTTCGGTTTCTTCTCAGTGACAGTATATACGGCTGGCTTTCCCAACTTACTGCCAGTGATCTGAAGCAATGCTTCACCCGAGAGCGTAAGTTTTAGGGTAGGATTGCCAGCGCCAATGATTGCGAAATTGAATGATGCCTGTTTCCCGTCTTGACTGATTTGAGCGGGGCCGCCGGTATAAGGGTGGTGATTGACCGATGGTTCTCCGCTTATAATTATGGTCGCACAGTCGTTGACAATCTTTACAATGAAATCAAGACTCCCAAGCCCCACATCTTTGGATGGTCTGAATTGCAGAAGGACCTCCAATCCCTTGTCCTTTTTGTCGACCTGAGCAGCGTTCAACGTCAGAGTTGGTGGCTTCGCGAGTTCAGTAACACTCTTGATGTCTTTCTCAAGAGACACAACTCTATCCTTTGTGTCTTTGATTTCTGCAAGATACTGGCGAGTTTCCACTCTGAAACCCTCAACGATGGGGGTCACGCGATTACTAATGATATTACGTGACTCGGCGGATGCGACTTGTTCCATCAGTTCGCGTATATTTGGTTCTTGAAACCGTCTGGCAATCTCATTGGTCATGACTGAGTTGGCTTTGACCAGACTGTTGCTTACGTTGGTATGAATGTCATCAAATACATTCTGGACCCTGCGCCCTGTTATGTAGTCTACGGTCTGGAGTACCGCCCATACGGCAGCGAAAACTCCGACCGCAAGAGGAATCCAGAAGCGCCAAGACTTAAGGATGTGCTGGACAACTTGCTTTAGGTCATCTTGAGATAGAGACAGTTCGAGTGATGTTTCGTCAACAAACGGGACTTTGCATCGGTCGCACTTGACGAGCATCTGGTCTTGTGGCGATTGCCTACAAACTGGACAAACCCTTTTCATTCTTGCTCCTCATGCCGAACGTGGCGCTGAGCGGCGGCACGAGCCTGCGGCCCTGCGCTGCGCAGGGCTAGCAGGCGCAGTGACGACCGCTCCAGCGCTTTTGTTCGCGCCATCGATCTCTTCTTCTGCTGCGGAGCTTTCGCGAACAAAAGCGCCGGAGCGTAGCGCAGCGCCGCGTTCGCTAGTTTACGAGCGTAACATGGCTGCGCTTGTTGGCTCATGTCTTCCGTCGTTTCTCTTCCGCTATTCTTTTGACCATTTCTGGGTCCACGCCTTTCTCCCGCATGAGTTCATCTCCGACGGCATCGAGTTTTACCATAATTTCCTTCGCTTGAATCGAGATGTTCTCCATACGAGAGATATAATAATCTATCTTCTCTCCGCGAGAGATGAACGGTGTTGATTCTTCGTCAAAACCGTGAACAAGCCAATCTCGGGCGGTCTTGAAATCATCGACTTGTGACGCCAGTTTGTCTGGCAATGGGGTCTGTTCTTTAACCTCGCGAACGACGACGCCCATTGGCTTGGACAGGAAGTATTTGATCTTCTCTTGTACTTGAATCTTGGTCCATCTAGCGCGTACACTCTGGTGGCAAGCGTAGTAGTGGGCAAGGGCAAATTGAACTTTCTGTGCTAACAACACGGCCAAGCCGATGTCGTGGCACAGTTCCTCCCATCGGGCAGGTTTCGGACGGATGTCTTCCATTCTATTCTCCTTGAACCGACCGGACGAAATGAGTCACAAACTGACCCGCATCGACGCGGGTCAGTTTGTCGGCTGGATGTCGTTGTTGGCACCGCCATTCTTCTTCCTGAAGCCCTGAATAATCCAACCTACAGACCATCCGAACACATAGACGACAACTATCGATACCACGTAGGCTGCGACTATGTTTAGAGCTGTGATAATCTGTTCGCGCCTGACGACTCGCTGATAGTCGGCAACGGTGCGAACCTGTGATGTGTGGGAGAATCGAAACAGTGCCAGAGCGCGGCACGGTGTGTTGCGATCTGGAAATTCGTCGAGCTTGAAGCCCTGGGGAAGATCACGCAGCGACTGCGAATCCGGCGATTTTAGGTCTGCGATGACTTTGGGGTCTGTTGTTGGGAATCTGTCCACAACCAGACACAAAAACACGACAAGCCAGACGGCAGAGAGAACGAGCCAGAGCCTCTGCCAGCCGTTGAGTTTCGAAAGATGTCTTTTCATATTTTCCTAGCCAACGTTCAGGATAACCTGCGCCGCGATGACGTTATCGAGCACAGCGAGCCACGGCCGGTCGTCGGCGCAGGTTCATCCTGTTGTTGAACGTCTTCGTTGCCCGCTATATGGATTTATTGTGAGCGGGTTGCAAGACCCATTTTCGGCTATAACGGGGCGGCTGGGTGCGGTGAACGGGAGGGGACGCTGGATTTGTGTTGTGGCAGAGCTGCGGAGCGCGTGGAAAAGGGCCAAAACCCAGGGAATGGACGGACCGCTGCCGTCGGCCTGGCGGCCCGAAAGCAGTGCGGGTGCGGGCTCATGCGGCTTGCCTCCCAGGCGGCGAACGGCCGGGACGTGCGACGGTCATGGTGACCAGTCGGGCGTGGCACTTTGGGCAGAGATCCCCGGTGAAATCGGGGAACATGCGGTGGAGCAATTCGTGCGTGTCGGGCGGTTCCGCTTCGGGCTGGTAGGGCGGCTGACCCAGGCGGGCACGGGCCTGGTTGAGTTGGTCGCGGCAGGCGCTGTGGTACAGCCCGTAAACGCGGGCGCAGTGGGTGCCTTTCGCGGGTATGTGGCTCAGCAGGCGCAGAATGAAGTCCTGCGCGTCGAGGGTGAAGGTGGGCCGGGCGTGCTGGGCGGGATGCGTATAGGCCACGGTCACACGTCGGCCGTCGTAGGCGCGGATGCGCCGCTCGGAGAGCGGGCCGCGGCGAATGTAGCGCCCGGCATATTTTAGCACGCCGTGCCGTGAAGCCCGCTGGCGATATGGGTCGGTGACGGCGCTAGCCCGCGCTCTTCGACGGCGGACGTCCGGCGGCCAGTTGGGCCAGCACCTCGTCCAAGCGCAACCAGGGTAGCGCGCCGCAGGCGAACAGGCTGGTCAGGCGCGGCAGGGCTTCCCGGCCGGGGGTGAAATCGCGGCGGTCCAATTGATGGCTGTTAATCAACACCCGCGCGCCACGGGCGAGGGCCTCCTCGGCGAGGGTTAGGTTGACCACGTTGCCGGGGCCGAAAGGCACGTCGCAGAGCACCACGGCGCTGGCCCCGGCCGCCAGTTGACGCGCACGGTCCAGCGCGGCGTCGCCGATGGGAGAAAAGGGCTCTTCCAGGGCCAGTTCGGCATCCAGCGCCGCCGCGGCGCGCGCGTCGCTGTCGCCCGCGTTCAGCACGCCGCAGGTCACCTGATGACCGGCCAACCGCAGGTGGCGCAGCAATTCCAGGCCGCTGCCGCCGCCGCAGATCACGTGCACACGCACCGTCTGCCCCGGGGGGATGCTTTTGGGCTTGCGGTCGGGCGCCACCACCGGCGTGCCGGCGGCATCCGGCCGGACGCGCAAATCGCAATGGTACACCTCGCGCAAGAGATCTTCGCGCAGCACCGCCGCCGGCGGGCCATCGGCGACAATCCGCCCATGATCCAGCAACACCAGCCGGCCGCAGAATTCCGCCGCCAGGTTGAGGTCGTGGCTGATGAGCAGGACCGTCAGCTTCCGCTCCACGTTCAGCCGCTCGATAAGTTGGAGGATTTCCAGCCGGTGATTGATGTCGAGGTGCGCCGTCGGCTCGTCGAGCAGGATCAGCCGCGGTTCCTGCGCCAGCGCCAGCGCGATGGCCACGCGCTGCTGTTCGCCGCCGCTGAGCTCATCGTAGGGCCGGTCGCGCAGTTCCAGCACGTCGGTATAGGCCATGGCGCGTTCCATGATCCGGCGGTCGGCGGCCACAGGCCGGGCCCAGCGGCTGAGCACGCTGAGCCGGCCGAGGGTGACCAGTTCCTCGACGGTAAAGGCCATCGGGGTGGCCAGTTCCTGCGGCACAACGGCCACCAGCCGGGCGCGCTCGGCCGGGCGGATGGCGCGCAGGTCGCGGCCAAACAGGCGCAGAGTCCCCGCGGCCGCCGGATGTAAACCGGTCAGCACGCGGAACAGGGTGGACTTGCCCGCGCCATTCGGGCCGAGCAACGCCACCCATTCGCCCTCGGCCACCGTCAGCGAGAGTCCGCACAGCACGTCCTGGCGGCGGTAGCCCGCCGTCACCTCGTGCAGCTCAAGCGCCGGCGTCATTCCACCCAACCCGCCTTGCGGCGGCGCCGCAGCACGACGATGAAGAACGGGCCGCCGAGCAGCGCGGTGACCACGCCCACCGGCACTTCCAGCGGCGCCGCCACCGTCCGCGCCAGGGCATCGCAGAGCACCAGCAGCAAGCCGCCCGCCAGCGCGGCGGCGGGCAGCAGACGCCGATGCGCCGGACCGATCAAGCTGCGCATGACATGCGGCACCACCAGGCCCACAAAACCGATCAGCCCGGCCAGGGCCACGGCGGCGGCGGTCAGCAGGGTGGCGCCGGCGAGGCCCAGCCCGACGACCAGCCCCGGCCGCGCGCCCAGGTGGTGCGCCATTTCGCGGCCCAGCGTCAGGGCGTCGAGCTCGCGGGCGAACAACCAGACGCCGCCGCCCGCGATGGCCATCAGCGCCACGCAACCGGCCAGCAACGGGCCGGAGGCGGACTGGAGGTTGCCCAACATCCACCACGTGATGCTGTGGAGACCCTCGACGGGCGCCAGCGAGATCAACAGCATCAGCAAACTGGAGGCAACCGCGCTGACGATGACACCGCTGAGCAGCAACCCGTACAGCGAGGGCGCGCCATGGTGGCTGCCCAGCGCGTACACCAGTGCCATGGTGGCCAGGCCCAGCGTAAACGCGCTCGCCGGCAGCACCAGCGCGCCCAGGGTCGTCAAGCCGAAGAAGATGGCCAGGGCGGCGCCCAGCGCCGCGCCACTGGACACCCCCAGCACATACGGCTCGGCCAGCGGATTGCGCAACAGCGCCTGCAGCACCACGCCCGCCCCGGCCAGCGCCGCGCCGACGGCAAAACCCGCGCCGACACGGTTCAGCCGGAGCAGCAGCACTGCCCGGCCCAACGCCGTATGCGGGTCCAGCAAAGCCACCGGCGTGGGGCCAATGAGCAGCGCGCCGCCCAGCACCAGCGGCGCCACGGCCAGGAGCAGCCACGGTATCCAGGATTTTCTCATGCGCCACGGGTATTAAGCCACGGCGACAGGCCGTTCGACAAGCCCGGGGTACAATAATATTTGGAGTTCATCCTGTCGGGTGAAGCATCACCATTTTGGAGTGCGCGATCTTGATCGCGCTTTCATGCAGACCGGCTTGACGGTCCGCAACCTGAAGCGGCGCGTCAAGTCGCGCCGAAGAAAAGCAGCCCTCCTGCGCTCCTCCAAAGTGGAGGACTTTCAGCAAGGCTACGGAGGGCAGGCCGCCGCTCACTCCAAGCATTTCCGAAGCACCGCCACACCGTCGAGTGCGCGGGGGCCGGGGCGGAGCAGGATGGCGTTGTCGAGTCCGCCATGGACGCGGCCTTGTTGGACCGCCGGAACCAGCGCCCAGCCGCTGCGGCCGCGGAATTGGCCGAGGAGGGTGCGGACGTTGGTCTCGTAGAGACACAGGATCTGGTCCGGCTGATGCGCCAGGATCCATTCGGCCGATACGGAAATATAGTCGCGGTCCAATTCGTCGCCGATATTATGGCCGCCGGCCAGGGCAATGAGTTCGGCGATGAAGGTGCGGCGGCCGCAGGTCATCAGCGGATCGCTCCAGATTTCCGCATAAACCTTGGGCGTCCCGCGGCGCGGATCGCGGGTCGCGGCGGCCTGGCGGTACTGCGCCACGCCGGCCGCAAAACGAGCGGCCAGCGTCTCCGCCACCGGCTCGCGCTGCAACAGCCGGCCGAGGGCGCGGATCGCCACAGGAATATCGCCCAGCGTACGACAGGGGATGCGTTGGCGGCGCAGCCCGAGGCTTTCCATCCGGCGGCCGAGCGCCTCGTCCTCCAAAGCAACATCCACGACCAGCGTGGGCCGTTGCCGGAGCAGCAGTTCCAGCGACGGCGCGCCAAAGCCGCCGATGATCGGGACTTGCTTGAGCGGCGCGGGCGGATAGTCGCAGGCGCTGGTTCGTCCCACGAGCCGGTCCGCGGCGCCCAGGGCACAGACGATCTCCGTCAAACTCGGCGCAAGCGAGACCACGCGCTCGGCCGGTGGTTCCGCCGCCCCCAGCCGGGCGGCGGGCAGCGACCAGACCAGTAACAACCAGCTCCACGGCCGCCCGCCTGAGAAGAACCGGCGGCCTGCGGCGCTCGGCACCCATCCGTCCACCGGCATGATCCGGAACGTTCTCACGCGGCCCTGCGGGATGAACAACATGTCGTTTCCCGGACGGATGGGAAGGCTCCACGCTGCCCCTTGCGCTTGACGCCAACGGCCAGCCATCCAGGCCTGAGGTATGAAAACTGGTCGGGGCGAGGAGATTTGAACTCCTGACCTTTTGCACCCCAAGCAAACGCGCTACCAGGCTGCGCTACGCCCCGACACCAAGGCGAGGTTACCATACGCAAGGCGACGGGTCAACGTCAGCTTAAATCAGTGTCAGTCTAAAGCAGGCCCGCGACAGCCAAGCCCTGATGCTTCCGCGGGATGGATTGCAGCTCGGCATCCGGCGCAGGGGCGATCATCCGAAGGCCAGCCCACCGACGCTTGGGTGACGTCTACATCCAGCTTTTGTCCACAACAATAACATCGCCGGGCAGCAGCGGCTTGTCTTTTTCCGGATGCTTGGCAACATCATTGATGTTGAGGGTGAACGTTTTGTCGCCGCGCGTAATGCGGATCTTCGACGAGGCGAAATCGCTGGGGCCGCCGGCGGCGGCCACCGCCTTCATGACCGTCATGCCGTTCACCCACGGCATACGGCCGCCCGTGCCGCGCAATTCACCCTGCACGTAATAATATAAGGTCTGGAGTTGATTGGGCAGCGCCACGTTCACCGTGATCCGCTTGTAGATCTGCTGGTTGATGTAGCTGTCATGGATCAGCGTTTCCAATTCGGAACCGGTCTTCCCCTCGGCTTTGATGTTTTCGATGTACGGCAACTTGATGAAACCGTGCTCATCCACGATCACGTCGAAACGCTGCTCCGGCGATATGCCGGTCAGGTTGATGATGGCCTGGTCGTTGATCTGAATGCGATAAATCAAGGCCGCCTTGTTGGGGTTCTCGATGACCGGCGGCGGCTTGTTGGTGGTGGTCGCGGTCGCTTGCTTGCCCGCGGGACTCGCGGCCGGGGCGGCTTTTTTGCCGCCGAAGATTGAGGCCAACCAGCCTCTGCGCGCGGCAGGCGGGGGCGTTGTGCCCGGCGCGCGGGCCACGTTCTGACTCGGGATCGGTTTAGGAGGCTGGACGGCCGCGGGTTTCTGCCGCCCGGCGGTGCGGCAGCCAGCACCGCCGGCGAGGACCAGCAGGCAGCCGGTCAGGACAAAGCTGTTGATGAGATAACGTTTCATGTTGCTTAGACGGTTTCCTTCTTGACCGCCGTGGACGGGGCGCCCGGGAGGGCTTTTTCGCCTTTGGGCGCGCTTTCCTGCGACCGATAATAATAGTCCGCATAGTAGGAGTGATAATAATAGTAGTAGTCATCCCGCATGATGTTGATGTTATTCAACACGACCCCCAGGATGTGACTGCCGGTATTTTCGATCATGCGCTTCGCGCGCGCGGAAATCACCTTGGGGAACTTGCGGTATTGCACGATCAGCACCACGCCGTCCACCTCGCTGGCCAGGATGGAGGCGTCGGTGACGCCGATGATCGGCGGCGAATCGAAGAAGACGTAGTCGTAGCGCGCCTTGAGGTTTTTCACCAGTTCGCGCATGCGCTGGGAATCGAGCAGGCCGACCGCGGTTTTCGGCAACTTGCCGCTGGGCAGCAAGTGCAGGTTGGGGATGCTGGTGGGCTTGATGGTCTCTTCGATGGGCACGTCGCGCATCAGGACGTTGGTCAAGCCGAACCGGTTGGACATGCCGAGGATGGTATGCTGGACAGGCCGGCGCAAATCCGAGTCCACAATCAGCACCTTGTCGCCCTGCTGGGCACAGACATAGGCCAGGTTGAAAAGCGTGGTGGACTTGCCTTCGCCGGCGCCACCGCTGATGAAAGCAAAGGCGCCGCCGCCACTTTTGTTGGCGAACTGCATATTGGCCCGCAGCACGCGGTACGCTTCCGCATGCGGACTGTCAGGCCCTTCCTGGTTCAGGGGCTTGACCTTCTGCGGGATGGCCCCCAGCACCGGCGCGCCCAGGTATTTCTCCACGTCATCCACGGTCTTGACAGACGTGTCCAAATATTCGAGGAAATAGGCCAGCATCACCCCGGCGCCAAAACCCACGAACACGCTGATGAGGATATTCAGGAACAGGTTGGGGCTGACCGGCCCGGCGTTGGGTTCGGCCGGATCAACCACTTCGACCGGCGAGCGCGGGAGTTCCACTTCGATCCCTTGCTGCGCCAGCTTGGCCTTCAGCGCCGTGAGGATCGCCCGCTGGTTATCCAGGTTGCGCTCGGCGCGGGAATAGGGCAGATAGCGGTCCCGTTCGGCTTCAATGTCGGTTTTCTTCACCGCGGTCAGTTCGATTTCCAACTGGTCATACTTGGCCTTGGCGACCTGGTAATCGGCTTCCAAGCCGTGCCGCATGCCATCCAAGCCTTCCTTCAGCCGTTGCCGCAGCTCGGTCATGCCGGCCCTCAGCCGCTTGACGTCGGGATGGTTTTCGCCCAGATTCTCGAGCATGAGTTTCAGGCTGACCTGGCTGTCGGTAATCTGTGAACGCAAGGTGTTGAGCGACGCGTCCCCGACAATGAAGGCGGCCGCATTCACCAGATCTTCGCCCTCCAATTTGGACAGCTGCTCCAAGCGCACCTTGCGCACCAGCGTATCCACGCGCGCGGAAATGCGGTCAGCCTCCATGGCGGCGATGCGCTGCTTGTCGATTGAAAAACTACCCCCCATGCTGGTCGCTCCCATGGTGGTCACGCCCAGATCCTTGCGGATTTTTTCCAACTCCTCCTCCGCCTTGGTCACCTTGGTCTGCTGCTTTTCCATTTCAGAGTCCAGCGCCTCGACGCCACGCATCATCTCGCGCTTCTTGGCGTTCAGACGGTAATCCCGATACACGTTCGCAATTTCATTGGCGAGCCGCGCCGCCTCCTCCGGATCTTCAAAGCGCACAATGATGGAAATCAGGCTGGTATCGCGATAGGGCGACACCCGCAGACTGTGGGCCAGCAGGTTGTACGCATAACCCCGGCTGATGGGGGCTTTGTTTTCATTCCGTATTTTACCCCACTCGCTTTCCAGTTTCAGGTTGGCGATCACCGTGAACAGGATCTGCCGCGACTGGATGATTTCAAACTGCGTGCGCAGAAAAAAAGGATTGTAACTGAAACCCATCATGTTCTGCCGTTCGAAGGGATCCACGTCCGCCTGATCCTCCCGCAGGGAAATCTTGGCCTCGGCCTCGTACATGCGCGGCAAGGTCAGGGTGTACGCCGTACCCGTGATGATCACGAGCAGGGCCACCGCCAGGACAATCTCCTTGCGGGACCGGATCACCCGCCAGTAGTCGAGAAAGTGCAGACCGACTTCCGGTGTTTCCTTTTCCGCCATGGTTTGCTCGCCTTCTAGAGGAGGGCGAGGCACAAGGCCTCGCCCTGCATCCACAACACAGTCCCGGGTCCAGGACCCGTCGCCGCCTTCGGAGGCCCGGGTTTAGAACTGGGTGGTCCAGTTCACGTCATACTGATTGCGCACAAAGTCTTCGCGCAAGTCCGAGCTCAGCGTGGTGTAGCCATAACCGATGCCCAGCCAATTGGACCGGTTCAACCGGTAGGTCATGCGCGCGCTCGCTTGCAGAATCAGGTCGGTACCGTTGAAGTCCACCACGCCGTTCGTGCTCGAACCGGCTTGCACCATCCATTTCTGATCATACTGGCCGCGCGTGGCCGCGCCGGACAGATAAAAGGCCAGCCGCGAGGTGATATCATAGGCAAAGCTCGCAAAGCCGGTCAGTTGCTCCTGGTTGGCAAAGGGGAAGATCTCGGTTTCCATGAGCGCATAGCCCCCACCCACGGTAAAGCGCATCAGGGAGGTGGGCAAGTAGGTCAAGGAGACATTGCCATAGGGTGAATTCTTTCCGGAGAGGGCGCTGGAATTAAAGGTCTTGACCTGCAGGCCGCCGCTCAGGCTGCCCAGGAGCCGCGCGCTGATGGTCTTTTCCAGGCCAGCCCCGACAAACACACTCTGCGACCCGCGGTCCACGCCATCGTAGCTGATGTCCTCGTAACGGGCATCGCCGGAGACCCTCGTCTGACCGGACAACTGATGCCGCAAGGACAGCCCCGCCGTACTCACTCGATAATTCGAATTCGACATCGCTTCATTGTCATATTCCAGGAGATAATAACGGCCGGCGACATCCAGGGTCGTTTTCGGGCTCAACAGGAAGCTCAGCGTGCCGTTTGCGGTGTTGCCGATGAAATCCTGATTCTCCTGTGTACGCCCGGTGTTGCGGTCAATCAATTCCGGTTGCAATCCGCGGCGGAAGGTGTCCATCAGACTCAGGGACAGGCGGGGGCTGAACACCTGGTTCAGCACAACATCCGCCTCATGCTGCAGGGCATCTTCCCGTTGCGCCTCGCGGTTTTCCCACCAGGTGAACGCGGGCCGGTAGCGCAAGCTCAGAAAGGTTCTATCCAGATTCAGGTTGTACATGAGCTCCAACTGGTCAATCACCTTCAAGCTGGCGGTTTTGTTGGTATTCGACTGATAAATGTTGTCGTCGTATTCGAGACGCAGGTTGTTGTTTACTTGCAGATTGTTCCCGGTGCCGAGGCCCTGGCTGATGCCTGCCACCAGAAAGAACAACAATCCGCAAGCAGTTGAACATTTTATCCATTTCATCATCAGCTCCTCTCCTCGATGTGGTTAATAGCGTTATCGTCAAATAAACTTAAAACTTTGCGCCCTGCGGCCCGGTGGGTGTGACCGGCTTGAGCGGCACGGGTTGGAAGCTGAACAGTTGGCGAATGGGGGTCATCACCGTTCCATACTGCGTGATCGGCGTCATGATTTGCTTGGTATCCGTCTGCAAGGGGTCCATTTGGGCCGTGTAGGCGTGTGGTGAAACCGGCAGCGCCAGCGGCTCGAGCGGTTTGGTGGCCAAGCCCACCGTGTCAATCGGAATGCCGAGGCCCACCAAGAAATCGATCCACTCTTGATCCTTATCGGGATTCTTGATCTCATTGGTTTTTTTCATGGCTTGGACCACCACCCGCGCCAAATCAGCCCGCGTGACCGCCATCTCGGCATTCCAGCCATCCTTGGGCACGATGCCGTTGGCCATGAGCACGACAAAGCACTGTGCCGGGGTCGGGTTAGCCGGCAGGAATCTGGACAGACCGAGCACTTCCACCAGCAACCGCGCCAATTCCGCCTGCGTAACCTGAGCTGTGACCTGGTTCGTGGGGGCTGCATCCGCGGCCCAAACCTGTGGGGCTGCCCACACGGCGCAAAAAGCCAACAGCATCAGCAAGTAACATTTCTTTTTCACAATATCCTCCCAGTACTGAAACCCATGCGCAAGAATGCGACTTTGTGTTGGCAACATAATCCCTCTTCACGGAACCGTCAACTTATTTATGATAAAATATTTCGCCGCGCAGTACCCCCCCCGTGGGACGCGGTGGCGGCCCTGGTTCCCCCACCCTGGGTGCGCGTTGCCAGGGGTACGCCGCCCTGCCGTGTTGCCAGCCGGACCGGTATCTGCTAGCGTCGGCCGCGCCATCATGAAACGGCATTCCTTCAGCTTTACCCTGACGGCGGAACAGCAAGCGCAGTTGCAAAAGCTCCTGCACGAGGGCAATTATCGCCCCCTGCACCTGCCCTACACCCGGGCCGCCGCCGCGGGCCCTGACTGCACCATCGCCCTGTACCTCAGCGGCAAATGCCTGGTCCAAGGTTCCGGGGCCGCCGACTGGGTCACGTATGTCTTGGAACCCGAGATCCTCCGGGAAGTCCGCCTGGGCTATGAAGCCGTCCTGCATCCGGAAGCCTCGGCCCCGCATATGGGCGTGGACGAGAGCGGCAAGGGCGATTTTTTCGGCCCGCTGGTCATTGCCGCCGCCTACGTGGACCCCGCGCTGGCCAAGGCCTTTGAGGCGTTGAATGTCCGCGACAGCAAACGCGTCACCAGCGACCGCGTCGCCGAACAACTGGCGCTGGACATCCGGCGGCTCCTCGACCACCGCTACAGCCTGGTAGTGATCGGCCCCCGGGCCTACAACCGGCTCTACGCCCGGTTGCGCAACGTCAATCGCATCCTCGCCTGGGGGCATGCGCGCGCCATCGAAAACCTGCTCGCCGCGGTACCCGACTGCCCCCGGGCGCTTTCCGACCAGTTCGGGCCCAAGCGGCAGATCGAGCAGGCCCTGTTGCAGCAGGGCCGCCGCCTCCAGCTCGAACAGCGCCCGCGCGCCGAATCCGATCCGGCGGTGGCCGCCGCCTCCCTGCTGGCCCGCGCCGGATTTCTCCGGGCGCTGCGGGAGCTGCAGGAAAAATACGGCTGCGCCATACCCAAGGGCGCTTCCGCCCAGGTGCAGGCCGCCGCCCGGCAACTGGTGGACAAGCAGGGGCCGCAGGTGCTGTTGGACGCGGCCAAGTGCCATTTCAGAACCGCCGACGCCGTGCTGGCGCAACTGCATCTGAACCGCGGCGCGCTCGGCCCCGAGGGCGCCGCTGTTTCCCGACCCACGCTGCGAGGACGTCATGAAACTGGTGCGCTTCGGACCGAAGGCTGAGGAGCGGCCGGGCATCTGGCTGGACAACACGCCCGCCCCCGGGCAAGCCTCCATCCTCGATGTCCGCGCCATGGCTTTTGACATCGAGGATTTCAATGCCCATTTCTTCGCCGGTCACGGCCTGGCGCGGCTGGCCAACCTGTTGCGGGAAGAGCACCCGGCGCTGGTGCCGGCCGCCGGCCTCCGTCTGGGCCCGCCGGTGGCGCGCCCCGGCCAGATCGTCTGCCTCGGCAAAAACTACGCCGCGCACGCCGCCGAGTTCGACGCGGAAATCCCGGACGCGCCCATCTTCTTTTCCAAGGCGGTGTCCGCGCTGAACGGCCCCTATGATCCCATCCTGCTGCCCCGCGAGGCCCGGCGCGTGGACGGCGAGGCCGAATTGGCCGTGGTCCTGGGCCGCCGCGCACAGCGCGTACCGGAATCGGCGGCGTTCGACTATGTGGCCGGTTATACCCTGCTCAACGATGTCACGGACCGGGACGCCCAGCGCACCGGCCGCCAGTGGTATCGCGGCAAGAGCGCCGACACCTTCGGCCCGCTGGGTCCCTTCCTCGTGACGCGCGACGAGGTCGCCGACCCGCACAACCTCCGTCTCTTTCAGCGCGTCAATGGTCACAGCCTGCAGGACGACCACACGAGTCGCATGTTATTCAAGATCCCCTTCCTGATCGCTTTTCTCAGCGCGACGATCACCCTCGAACCCGGTGACATCCTCGCCACCGGAACACCCGGCGGCATTGGCTCCGCCCGTCAACCGCCGGTGCTCCTGCGGCCCGGCGATTGCGTCGAAATCGGTGCGGATCCGTTGGGTCTGCAGCGCTGCTCCGTGGTCGCGTCGGCCTAGCCCGACTTGGCGGATTCGGGAGCGAATCCACCAAGTCGGGTTCGAAAGTTTCCAACCGTGGAAAGGTCCGCAGGGCAGGACGGGCGTGGAGTGGCCGAGCATGCCGATCTCGGGGACCACCGTGATGTGGCGCTCGGCAGCGTAGCGGGAAACGAGCACAGGGAAGACGCACGGTCATCGAGTTTCTTCGTTGCCACGAGAGCTTGAAGACGAAGCGTGTTTCTTTACGGCCGTGCGAAAGGATCTTCCTGCACAAGCCGATTCTGCGCCACCCACGCCATTTGCCGTTGGCGCTCGCCGTCTTCTCCGATGGACTCCGCCCACCGGGCGGCCACTGCGGGGAACGCGGGGGTCAGCCAGCTCGAAAACACGGCGACAGCCGCATCCCGCGTGGTCCCGGCCGACAGACTGTTCAACCAGTCCCCCACCTGCTGCACATCTTTGTCCGCCCACAATTTAACCGCGTTTTCCAGCGCCGCCTGTTTCATTTTCCCCTCGGGAAATTGTTCCACCCACACCACGGCCGTTTCCGGCTCCTGCTGCACCCAGCGCTGCACAATCCCCACCACCGCGTCATCCTGTTCCCGGCCCGGGGGGAGAGCATCCAGCGCCAGGCGGGCAGCCGCTGCGGGGTCGGTTTCGCCCCAGACCGTCGCAATCATCGCCAGTGTCCGCTGACCCAAGCCCGCGTCGCCGATTTGTTCGGCCCAGGCCGCCGCCGCTTCGGGATCGGTGGCGCCCCACTGGGTGGCGGCGAATTTTACAAGGTCGTCGCGCGCGGAACTGGCCGGCAGTTCCACGGCCAGCTTCAGGGCCTCGAGCGGTTGGGTGCGGACCTCTTCGTAGGCGATGCTTAGCAGGCCGCTTCCCCGTTCTTGCGGGTCGGGCCATTGCCGAACCCATTCCAGCGCTTTCGCAAAGTCCTGGTTGGCCCAAACGATCGCGACCCCGTTGCGGGCTTCGGCGCTGCAGGGCATGGGGTGTTGTGCGATCCAATCCGCGGCGGCCCGCGGGTTGTCCTCCGCCCAGCGCCTGACCAGTTGAACCATTAGTCCTTCGGTGAATTCCGTTGGGGGCTGCCCGCCTAGATAATCCAGCGCATCTGGAATGTCCGCCAACGCCATGTTTTGAAGCAAGGCGTCCTGCTTTTCCTGCCGCAGCGCCTCATCGGATTCGGTCAGCGTGGTGCGCAGGGCCGCCCGAAATTCCGCTAGGGCAGGCTTTAAAACAGATTCGAAGCTTTTCTGGCGCGGTTGCACCGCCAGTCTTTTGGCCGCTGAAGACTCGTTTGGCTGGACGCCAAGCGGCGCGCCGCCGGTCGCGTCTTCAGGCGGGCGGTTAAGCCAAAGCATCAAGCCGCTGACCACGCCAAGCGCAGCAAAAAGGACGACCACGATGGTCTGTCGTTTTTTCATGACCCGACCTTCGCACAGGGGCGCGGCTTGTGCCACGCCCATGCGCGCTTCTCACATTATGGCTGTGTCGTCAGTCTATGGCGTGGCCGTCACGTTATCCATCGTCGAAGTGGACAATGTGTTGGTAGCCCCGCTGCATACGCCCAGGCCCATGACGGCGTTGGTCGCCATGCTGATCGTGGCGGTCGAACCGAGTTGCGTCCAACTCGTGCCATTGGTGCCGTAGTAGGCATTGAAAGAGTTGGACGTCCGCGTGAGACGCACCCAATAAGGAGCGGTCTTGCCGGTGGACGAGCTGGTAGAGGTGTTGCCGCCGGTGCTGGTGCGACGGGTGAAGATGATGCCGCTGCTGGGCGTCACCCACACACCCCCCTCCCGCGCGTCGCTGTTGAGCGACTCGCGGATCATCACGCCGGCCTTGGCCGCGGACGTGGTGTTCGTCAAACTCGCCACCCGCAGCTTCATCTCGCAGTCCCCGCTGGACGCTTGATACACGAATTGGAGCGCATCCGCCTTGCCGCTGACCCCTGCGCCGGCGCCCTTCACCGTATACGTGCTGTTGCTGTAGGTGGCGCTGCCCGCCAGCCCCACCGTCCCGATGTCCTGCGCCTGCCAGGGACTGGGCAGACTGTTGGTGGTGACGGTGATCGCGACGACGGCCGACGTGCTGATCAGGCCGCCGTTGTCCGTGGCCCGGGCCGTCAGATTATACGAACCCGCCGCCACGTTCGTCCAGGTGTAGGCGTACGGCGAGCTGGTATCGGACCCGAGCAGCGTGGCGCCGTTATAGAAGCCCACCGTCGTAATCGTGCCGTCCACGTCCGAGGCGTTGGCTGTCAGCGTGATCGTCGCCGGCGCCGTGAAGCTGGCGCCGTTGGTCGGCGCCGTCAGGCTCACGCTCGGCGCGTCGTTCACGGCTGTGATCGTCACATTCACCGTGATCGTATCCGTGCCGCCCCGGCCGTCGGAGACCTGGACCACGAAACTGTCCGCGCCGTTGTAGTTGGCCGTCGGCGTATAACCGATCGCCTTGCTGGTCCCGGTGCCGCTGGCGGTGGCCGTGCCATGTGCGGCATTCGTGCTCACCGACCAGGTGATCGTGTCGCCGTCGGCGTCGGTGGCGTGCAGGGTGAGACTGAACGGCGTGGGACTGCCGTCCTCGCTCATCGTGACCGCCGCCGTCGCGCCCTCGGTGATCACCGGCGCTTGGTTGGCTGACGCCAGCGCGGTGAAATTCAGCACGTTGGGCGCCCACAAATTGCCGCTCGCGTTGGTCCCGCGGAAGGTGAAGTAGTAGGTCATGCCCGGGGCCAGACCCGTGGCGAGGTAACTCAGGTTCGTCGAGGCCACATTGGTCCACGCGCCAACGTAGGCCGAGTTGGTCCACAGCGCGACATTGGTCCCGCCATAGGAGGTGTTCCAATGGGCATAAACCGAATAGTTGGTCCCCATGCAGCCCAGCGTGGCGTTGAGCACCGCGGAGTTGGTGCTCACCCCGGTGGCGAACGAGTTGATGAGGGTCGCCACGGGCGGCCCCATGACACTGACATTGTCCAGGAAGACGCCGTCATTGTCGCCGCCGTTCCCGTCGTAATGGTTTCCGAAGGTTATGGTCGCCGTCGTCGTGGTGTTCGGGGTGAACGTGAAGCTGTGCAGCGTCCACGCATCGTTTCCCGTAGCAGTCGTCTGAACGATGCTGGCGGCCGGACCGGCGCTCACAGCCACCGGCGTTCCGTTTGCACCCGTAACCGTCCCGGCTGCGACACCGACGGTCGTGTCCATAATGCCTCCGACGCCTCGATACATCTCGTAGTAGCTCACGGTGTACACAGTCCCTGCGGTGACCGCAAAACCCTGTGAAAGGCTCTCCGTGCCGGTTGGAGAGACAAGGTTCATGAACCTCGTGCCATCCTGCGCCGGCGTTCCCCAGACCGGCCCGTTAATATACCAATTAAATCCCGCAGTCCCGGTCCATCCTGGCAGGTCTGCCGTGCCGGGGTCCACAGCCGTGTAGGCGGCGCCCGCAAAGTCCTTGCCGATCTCAAAGCTGCCGTTCGTGATTACCGCCGGAACGTAAGGGAGGAGCGTGATCGCCACGCGGTAGCCCTTGGTGGTGACGCCATCCTGGGCGGTAATGGTGTAGGTGCCCGGATTCATGATGGCGAAGTTCGGGCTCGGGGCCACCCCGCTGGCCGGAACGCCCGAGGCGCCGAGGGAAACCGTGTAAGCCGGCGCCAAGGTCGCCAAAGCGGTCCCATAAGGCACGGACCAGGCGATGTTGGTTCCGTTAATGGTGGCTCCGGGGCCGAAGGTCAGAATGTCACAGGCCGAACTCGGCGCGCCAAAGAAGACCGTGACGGTATAGACCTTGGTGGAACCGTTCTGGGCGGTAATCGTGTAGGTCTGCGGGGTGGTGAAGTTTCGGCTCGTCCCGGAAACCGGACTGCCCGAGGCAAAAGGCGAAACCGTGTAGGTCGGCGCCAGGTTGGTCACCGCCGTGCCATACGGCACCGTCCAGGCCACCGTGGCGGCTCCGGTATCAATCACAGCGCTGCTCCCGGCGACGTTGGCGCCGAAGCTCAGAATGTCCTTGGCCGTCGAGATCGTTGTGAAACTCTGCGAGGGGGCCGCCCAGATCGTGCCCGTGCTCACCGCGTTGGTGCCACGGAAGGTGAAGTAGTACGTGGCGCCAGGGAGGAGCCCTGAAACCTGCTTGCTGAAGTTGGTCGAGGACACATTGGTCCAGGAGCCGACATAGGCCGAGTTGGCCCAGTTCGCGGGGTTCAGGCCGCCGTCGGTCGTGCCCCAGTAGGCCACCACGCCATAGTTGGTCCCGTTGCACATCAGCAGGCCGTTGAGCGCCGCCGCGTTGGTAGTCACCCCGCTGGCCGGCAGGTTGGCCAGGCTGCCGGAAGCCGGATACGTCGTGGCGACCCCGTACTTGGCCGCCAGGTAGCCGCCGACGTTTGCTTCCTCCTGCGTGGTCAGCGCCCGGGAATAGCCGAGGATCTCGGTCACGTCAAACTTGGTATAATAGTAGCCACCGCACCCCCCAATCTGGTACGCTGACGCATTCGTGTTGGCGTTGTCCACCGTGATCTTGAGCACCATCCAGTTGGTGATCGGCCACCCAAGCACGAACGGACTCGCGAGCACGGTGCCATTCTTGGACACACCGGCGGGCAACCATTCGAACTGGTTTGACGAAACCAAGTAGCTTGATGCTCCTCCATCCTTGCGGCCGAGGAACGAGCCATAGTTCCAGGGGGCGGTACTGGAGCTGCGCACCACAACGTATTGCTCCTTGACGAACATCGGGCGTGCAACGTCGAGCCAGCAGCGCCCCATCATATAGCTGAACCGAAGCGCGGGCTTCCCGAGCACCATGTCCTGAGAAAGCGCCGGGTTCCCATCAGAATAGTGAACTACCGCGTTATTCCCGTTGCCCGACCGGTCATCCCATGCCCGCACATTCTGCTTCCTGTCCACGGTGACGCCGTAGGATGCATCATACCAGCAGGCCAGTCCGGACGTAACGGGAACCGAGCGGCCGTCCACCGTGATCACGGCTACGGCCGACGTGCTGACCAGGCCGGTGTTGTTCGTGGCCCGGGCTGTCAGACTATACTCGCCGGCCGGCACATTCGACCATACGACCGAATACGGCGCCGTGGTGTCGTTCGTGAGCAGCGCGGTGCCGTTATAGAAACCCACGTTCGTCACCGTGCCGGCCATGTCCGCGACATCGGCCGTCAGCGTCACCGCCGACTTCGACGCATAGCCCGCGCCGTTCGCCGGTGCGGTCAGGTTCACGTCCATCGCCGGGTACAGCAGCTCCTGCGGTATGATCGTGCACTCCAGCCGCGACGGCATGTACCAATACAGCCGCACCGTGGACGGTGTGGTATTCCTGTAATACTCCATCTTCACGTTGTATTTCGAGCCGGCCGTCAGGGTGATGCCCACGGTGTCGTTCCACAGGTTGGTCGGCTGGTCGTGCCAGTCGTCAATCACCAACTGTCCGTTCACCCACAGCTTGACACCGTCGCTGGTGCGCGTGGAGAACCGGTAGAGCCCGCTCTCCGGCGCCAGCACCTGCCCCGTCCAGCGCACGCTGTAGGTGTCCGCGCCCATCCCGTTGGTGGGCGCCGACGTGCCCCAGTCGAAGTTGATCGCCGCGTTGGTCATCGTCGCCATCAGTGTGGTGAAATTCATCGTGTCGTAATACTGTCCCTTCAATCCGATGCCGCCGGCGCCCACGACGACCTGCACGGTCCCGGGCGTCGAATTGGTCAAGTAGTCGGTGAAGGTGAAGGTGAAACTGTCCATGCCCTGGTAGCCCGCCGAGGGGGTGTAGGTGACGTTCGGCGCCGAGCCCGACAGCACGCCGTGTGTCGGCTGGGTGATGACATTGTAGGTCCCCTGGCTCGTCCGGCACGACGAGCCGGCCAGGGTGAGCGCCTTGGCCGTGTTGACCGGCGTGACCACGATTTGCGGACCGGCGTACGGCCGCCCGTACACCTGTGGCGGCGCATTCGTCGCGCCGTCTATCTGGGCAATGGCGTTGCTGACAGCCGCGCAGTTTTCGTCCGGATTCAGGGTCCACGCAAGTTGCTGATCAATCAAGGCAGGAAGCTTCCGCCGCGCCGCCTCTCCATACGGAGACATAAATGTGTAGCCGGCTTCGGGGCCCCAACCCCAGGCACACGTGTAGTTCATGCACAACTCGACATCTTCAAAAATCTGGTACTTCGACAGGACTTGCTTTCCCATGAAAGGCCCGGACTCGTTGTACATCGCGCAGCACGGCGGCGGCAGTTCCGCCAACCGAAACAGATCCAGTGCCAGCTCATAGACATCATTGGAGGTTAGCAAGGTGGTCACAAAATCTGCCATGCTGTTGCCCAGCATATCGCCGGACGGGTGTTTGATGCCTGCCTTGACCGCCGGCCAGAGCTGGTCCTTGGTGGTATTGATGGCGTATGAACCCAAGTTGTTGGGATTGAATACAGTAATCGCCAACATCCCATTGGCCTGCTGCAACGGATCGTTCCAATTGAATCCGGGCACGTTAGTTCCGTACGATAAGGGATAGGTGGGCGTCACGTTGGCGATATACGTCGCCATCATGCTGGTCAGGTACGGTATGGCGGCTGCGACGGGAATCCCGCTTCCCTGCCACTGCCGGTTCCACTGCCCCAGCGCTTCCGCGGCTCTGAAGCGCACCCCGTAATCGGTGTCGGCGAGCCTGCTCACCAACGTGGGCGCGGCGTCCGTGGCTTGCATCACCCCCAGCGCATAACAGGCCGCCGCGCGCTGACTGGCATTCGTCGGATTTGCCGCCATCACGATCAGCGTCGGGATCAAGGCCGCCCCATTGGTCCGCACACTCAATTCGGTGGCCGCATTCATCCACACCAGCGGATCATACTCGGCCAGGTGGGAAACAAGCTGGTTCGTCGTATACCCGCCGCAGGTCTCGGGGTATTGCGCGGCCCACAGCGCGTTGCTGACCACCGCGGAGCTCAGCGTGTTCGTCGCGTCCGCACTCTTTCCCGTAATGTACAGCTTCTTCAACGGTATGGCGGCGTGTATGAGATAATAGGCCGTCGGCGTGTCATGATAGACATAGTTACTATCCCAGTAGTTGGTAACATTGTATCCGGCCCCTAACTGCTCGCCGCCTTCATACACAAACGACCCGTCCAGGCGGCGCTTCATATCCCGGTCCCAGCGCATCTTCTGCTGGTATCCCTGCACCGCGTTCGTGCCGGCCACGTTGGCGCCCAGCTCCGTCCACAGGTAGCTGAACCCCTGCCCCGTGTGCCCGTTCCACTCGCCATTGTACCCCGCCAGCGCCATCCGCGAATAATACTGCGCCTGCACCGGCTTGCCGCCCATGACGGCGAACATGACCGCGGCCAACCCGTCCTTGCCGTTGCTTCGGTGATTCCAATACGTCCGGCCGTTAATCGGGGCCTCGCCGCAATACGGCACATGTTCGCCGTACGGAATGGACCCCTTATTAACAAAGTAGCCGAAGAAATTGGCCGCCCGCGCTATGGCCGGATCAATTTCCGCGTCCACCACGCCGGCCTTCTTCCCCAAGGCAATCGTCAGTTGGGCGACCAGGCCGCCCTGATTCACCGGCCCATACCAGCTAATCGAGCCGTGGGTGCCCCCGAGATTCCAACCTTCTGGCGGAGGCACATTCGCAAAGCCGTGGCCGGCCGTGCCGTACATGCTCGTATGGCGGGCCGCGTACAGGACATACTCGCTGAGCCCGTGCAACACCTGGGCGTCGCCCGTCAGCATGTAATATTCCGCCAGGAAGATGCTGTTGTAGCAATCCCACGCGGTAATCCCGCCGCTCGCCTCCAGGTTCATATTCGTAGGCGCCAGCGACCGGGCGAAAGTCTGCAACATCGGCAGGTAATTGGTGATGCCGGTGGCCAGCAGGGCCACCGCATTGATGGACCCCGGCCCGTCCACTCCCCACCCGTAGGTATTGATGCGTTGGGCAAGACTAGCGGCGGCATTGGTCATGATCAGCGCGGTCTTGGGACAATTGTAGGGCGCCGTGGCGCTGTAGGCGCCCAGGATCGGCAGGGTGATGGACACATCGGTGGTGGTTCCCGAGCGCCAGCGTTTGAGCTTCAAAATGCCCGTGCCGGCCTCGGCGTCCCCGATCGCCCAGCCCAGACTCTTGCGGGCATCATTGGTAAAGAGCGGGACGGCGCCGGTGCCCGCGATCGCGCCCAGGATCACGTCATCGACGGCCATGGTGCCCACCGCCGGCGTGTTGGTGCCCACGGCGGTGACCAGGATCTGATACGGCGCGAAGGCCGTGATCCCGTCCTGCGCGGACGTCTCTGCCCAGCCGTAATCGATCCATCCGCGCATGCCCGTGGTCCCGAGGTTCCACGTTATGGTGCGGTCCACCGCGAAGCGATTGGTGCCGGCGGTGAGGTCAATGTGCAGCCCCGCCTTGGCCCCGGAGGGCCAGACCAGCAGCAACGTCAACGCCGCCAGTCCTGCCATCAGCTTGATGTTCTTTTTCATCGCGCATCTCTCCTTTTTTTCGTCATTTTTCGATTTTTTCGCCGCTGTTTTCCGGCCGTTCCCGGACCGAAAACGCCTCCGTCGCCGCACTTGTTGGGCGCAATCTATTACAGCCGCCAAAAGCTGCCTAGTCGGTAAAATTACCGATGGTGGCGGCGAAAGGGCGGCAAAGTCCATCGCTATTGGAGTTTGGTCGAGAACCGGCGCGTGAGCGGCGGGCGGGCAGTGCAGCGACCGCTGCTGGACCGGCTGATCCTGACCCTCCCGCCGCCGAAGAATCGCCGCGGCCGGATCGCCCCCTGCAGGAATGCGGGCGCGCCCGGCCGGGCCCAACAAACAAAAAGAGACGGCCGACAAAGCCGTCTCTTCTTGTTTTACAACCGGATCTGGATTATTTCTTCTTACCCAGAATCGCATCCTTGGCGGCCTTCGCCACGCGGAACTTCACGACCTTCTTGGCCGGTATCTGAATCTGTTCGCCTGTCGCCGGGTTGCGGCCAATCCGCGCTGCACGCTGCACCAGCACCAGTTTCCCGAGCCCCGGGAGCACGAACGCGTTCTTTGCTTCCTTGTACGCCAGCGTGGCCAGCTCGTCAAAGAACTGCCCCGCCTGCTTCTTCGAAACGCCCAACTTGGCGGCCAACGTGGCCTGTACCTGTGACTTCGTCATTGCCATATTCCCTTTACCTCCATCTGTTATGGTTTACCACCGACTTCAGCAATTTCCCTCACAACGGGGCAAGACTACGCACCAACCCCCGGAAAGACAAGCGTTATTTTTGTCGTCACGCCGGTGGGAGTGCGCGCAGGAAGTCAACCGGGTGCAGCGCCATGGCGCGTGCGATCGTCCCGGCCCGCGCGGCGCCGTCCACCAGCGCCACCAGTGTCAAGGCAAATTCAAGAACGGTCCCCGCCCCCTGGCTCGTCACGAGGCGCCCGTCCACCACCACCGGCTCGTCCACGCGCGGCGTGGTGGTCAACTCCCGCGCCACGCCCGGATGACACGTCGCCCGCCGCCCGGCCAGCAGCCCGGCGTCCTGCAGCACCAGCGGCCCCGCGCAAATCGCCGCGACCCATTGGCCGCGCTGAAAAAAATCGCGCGCCGCCGCCGCAACCCGCCCGTCCTGCCGCAGCGCGGCGACGCCGCCAGCGCCGCCCGGCACCACCAGCGCGTCGAAAGCCGCGAGGTCGAGTTCCGCCCACGTCGCGTCCGGCAGCAGCCGCACGCCCCGCGACGCGGTCAGCGGCCCGGCCGTCAAGCCCGCGCCGGTCACCAGCCAGCCCGCGCGGCGCAGCACATCCATGACCACCACCGCCTCCATTTCTTCCACGCCCTCCGCCAACGGAATCACCGCCGCTGTCATAGGGCCCTCATCCGCTGTCCGGCGCCCACCTCCTGGTCGCTTTGCTCGACGCTCCATGCGCCCAGGATCGCGCCCAGCACGATCATCAGGCGCGACGTCCCGAAATTATATTCCACCACGCCATTGGCCAGCAAGCCCGCCAGCATCAGGAGCAGGACCAGCGCCGCGATCGCCGCGGACTCCGCTTGCGCCCGCGCGCGGCGCAGCCGCCGCACGGCCTCCACCAGCGCCCAGCCCATCCAGAGCAGGTAGGCGGCCAGGCCCGGCCAGCCGGTTTCCACCAGCACCTGCAGCACATTGTTGTGCAGGTGATTGCGGTCGCGCTCGATGTTCGGTTCGATCTCGCGCATCCGCTCGTTGGTGAGCAGGCCGTAGCCAAGTCCGAACGGGTACTGGCGAATCAGCTCCGGCGCCACGCGCGTCCACATCGTCATCCGGCCGCCGGCCGCCGGATCGAAATCGCGCTCCACGCTGCGCAGCCGGGCCCGCACCGGCGGCAGGCACAGCGCGGCGCCCGCCACGAGCGCGAGCAGCAGCATGTGCTTCCAAGTGAGCTTGGTCAGGATGAACACCACCAGCAGCAAGCCGGCGACGAGCCAGGAGCCGCGCTTGAGGTTGAGGATGAAGGCGGCGGTCTGCAGCGCCAGCAGCACCGCGGGCCCGCGCAGGGACCGCTGCTCCGCCCGACGGATCAGCAGCAGGCCCAGGGTGGCCACCAGGCCCAGCATCAGGATCTGCCCTTCGGGCATCGAGCCAACCATGGTCAGCGCACGCGGGAAATCCTGGATATGCCCCGGAGAGGCTTGGGCCTGGTGCCAGGCGCGCCAGGGATTCCGGAACAGGATTTCCACGGCCAGCGCTCCGCAGCCGAGGGCGAAGGCCCAGAGCAGACTGATCAGCCGCGGCGCGTCACGAATCAGCAACGCGGCTGCCGGCAGCGTGACGAACCAGAACAATTTGCCGATGCGGCTCCAGGGGACACGCTCGGCATGCATGCCGAGCGTGACCCACGCAATGGCGCAGAACAACAGGGTCGCGGCCAGCAGCGGCGGGACCGCGGGCCGGGTTTTGTCCGCGCTAAGCCAGCACAGCAACGCCAGCGTACTGGCGGCCAGCAACGCCTGCCCCAGGGCAATGGAAAAGGTGACGGCCAGCAACGCCGCCAACAACAGCCCATAGGCCCACGCTTCGGCTCCGGATGTGCCCCCTGCCCATTTCATGAACGCGGAGGATAGCAACAAGCCGTTTTGAAGAGAAGCCCGCTCTCCGCCCGGCTCGCCGCCAGCCGCGGAGCTCCAATCGGCATTGCGCCGGGAGCCAGCGCGTGATATGACGCGGCGCGTGGAGAACAGCAGGGTCATACGCTCGGCGTTTCTGGTCGGCGGCTTCACGACGCTCAGCCGTGTTCTGGGACTGGTGCGCGACATGTTGACGGCCGCAGCCTTCGGCACCAGCGGCGCGATGGCCGACTTCGTCGTCGCGTTCCGCATCCCGAACATGTTCCGCGCGTTGTTCGGCGAGGGCGCGCTTTCCTCGGCTTTTGTGCCGTTGTACACCGCCACACGCCAGCAGGAGGGCGATGACGCCGCGTGGCAGTTCACCCGCCGGATCGGCACGTTGGTGGGCGTGGCCTTGCTGCTGATCGTGCTGGCCCTCATCGGCCTGACTTTTCTGCTGCAGCTTTTGCCAGGCAGCCTCAGCCACAGCACCCGGGTGTTTCCGTTGATGCGGATCATGCTGCCCTATATGCTGTTCATCTGCCTGACCGCGCTCTCCCAGGGCGTCCTGAACAGCCACCTGCGCTTTGCGCTGCCGGCGTTCACGCCCTGCCTGCTGAACCTGACGTGGATTGCCTTCGTGCTCTTCGTCTGCCCACGGCTCGGCGCGACAGCGGACGAGCGCATCTACGGCGTCGCCCTGGGTATTCTCGCGGCGGGCATGGTGCAGCTGGGCGCGCAGCTTCCGGCGATGTTTCGACTCGGCTGGCGCCCCGGCTGGGCGTGGAACCTGCGCGATGCGCGCGTACGGCGCCTCCTCAAGCTCATGGCACCGGTGGCGCTCGGCCAGTCCGTCTCGCAGATCAACATGACGATCAACAGCATCATGGCGCGCTTGGCCACCGATTGGGCCACGCCCAGCATGTTCTGGGCTGAACGCCTGCTCTACTTCCCGCAAGGCATTCTCGCCACCGCGATGAGCACGGTGCTGCTGCCCGTGCTCTCGCGCCATGCCGCCGCCGGCGAGCACGACCGCGTCCGCGAAACGATCAACCATTCACTACGCATCCTGCTCTTCATCATGG
>CAIQIC010000311.1 GCA_903871765.1 uncultured Lentisphaerota bacterium | reverse complement strand
CACGCCGGAGCTGCGCGCGCGCGCGGCAACGCTGGCGGCGGCGGGCGTCCGCGTCCTGCTTGGCGTCCGCGACGTCCCCGCCGTCGCCGCCGAGGTCGCGATTGTCAGCCCCAGTCTGGCGTGGGATTCGCCCTGGCTGGTGGAACTGCGCCGGCGCGGCGTGCCGCTGCTGTCCGAGTTGGAGCTTGGCTGGAGCCGGCATCGGGGACGAACCATCGCCGTAACCGGCTCCAACGGCAAGAGCACGGTGGTCAAGTGGCTGGCCGAGGCGCTGCAGCAGGGCGGCTGCCACGCGGCGCCGGCGGGCAACTACGGGCCGCCCGCCGCGCGCGTGATGGCCGAACAGCCGGACTTAGACTGGCTGGTGCTGGAGGTCAGCACCTTCCAGCTCGAAACCTGCCGGGCCTTCCGGTCGGACATCGGCCTGTTGCTGAACATCCACCCGAACCACCTCGACCGGCACGGCGATCTGGCGACGTATGCGGCGCTCAAGGCGCGGCTCTTTGTCAACGCGGCGGCTCATGACCTGTGCCTGGTACCCGAGACGCTGCGGGAGCAGGTGCAGGCCCTCGCTGGCGGCCGGGGCCGCTGGCAGACGTTCGGCACGACGGCGCAGGCCGACTTTCGCTACCAGGAGGGGCGCGTGTGGCAGGGCCGCCGTGTGCTGGCCGATCTGCGAGGCACCCGGTTCGCCAACGAGGTGCTCGGCGTGGCCGGGGCGGCGGTGGTGGCCGCCGTGCTCGGGGCCGGTTTCGCGCCGGCATGCGCCGAGCGCGCGGCGCGGCAGTTTGTGCCGCTGCCGCACCGCCTGCAGACGGTCGCGGAACTCGGCGGCGTGCGTTACGTGGACGACTCCAAGGCCACCAACCTGGCGGCCCTGGGCGCGGCGCTGCGCATGGTGGCCGGGCCGGTGCGGCTGATCGCTGGCGGTCTTGTCAAGGAAAATGATTTCAGCGGGCTAAAAGAAGTGCTGGCCGAAAAGGTGGCCGGGGTTTATCTTATCGGCAAGGCAGCCAGGGCCATGGCAACGGCTTGGGCGGAAGTTGTGCCCTGTGCTGTGTGCGGCACGCTGGCGGCGGCGGTGGAGCAGGCCGGGCGCGCGGCGCGCCCGGGTGACGCGGTGTTGCTGGCGCCCGGCTGCGCCAGCTTCGATCAGTTCAGGAATTTTGAGGAACGCGGCGACCGGTTTGCGGAACTGGTCGCGGCCCGGAAGGCGGAGATTGAACAACAAGGCAAACGAACCTAAACGGAGGAGTGCGGTTATGCAAGCGAACAAGGCGAAGAATGTGCAATGGAAAATCCCGGCGTTAATTGGCGCGGTGGTGCTGGGCGTGCATGCGGCGATCATCGGCGGAGTGCTGTTGTCCAGCGGCTGCGGAACCACGAAGCCCCAGAAGGTGGAGGCGCCGCCGGCGCCCGTTCTGCCGCCGACGACCGAGCCCGCACCCCTGGCCGTCAAGCCGGTCATCACGCCGCCCGTGCCGATCGAACCGGCGCCGACCATGAAGGAGCCGCTCGAAGCCAAGACCTATGTGGTGCAACCCGGCGATTCGCTCGACCGCATTGCCCGGCGCTTCGGCGTATCCTCCCGCGAACTGATGGAGTTGAACGGCATCAAGAACGCCAACATGCTGCGCGTCAACAAGAAACTGGTGCTGCCGCCCTATGCCAAGGAAGGCGCCGCCGGCAAGGCGCGCGTGGCGCATAAAGCTCCGGCGAAAAAGTCTGCCGCCAAGCCTGCGGTGGCCCCGGCCGGCGGCTCGGTCTACGTGGTTCAGAGCGGTGACAGCCTCGAACGGATTGCCAAACGCCAGGGCGTCAAGATCAGCGCCCTCCGCGCCGCCAACCAACTCAGCGGCGACCGGATTCGCGCGGGCCAGAAGCTGGTGATTCCGGGCAAGGCGGAAGGCGCGGCCCCCGCGGCTCCGACCGCTTCGGCGACGAACGAACCGGCGCCGGCCATGCCGGCTCCGGCGGCGCCCGCGGTGCCGTCCGTGGCCATTGACTATACCGTAAAGGACGGACAGACCTTGGATGATGTCGCCAAGATGTTCCTCGTCAAGAAGGAGGACATTCTCAAGGCCAACGACATCACGGATCCGGCGACGGTCCAGGCCGGCCGCAAGCTGAAAATCCCCGCCGGCGGCCTGTAAGTCAAAGGCGACGATAGGTAACGCGGCGGCGGGGCAGCATCCGTCGCCGCGTTTTCCTTTGTGGCCGGGCGGTTGGGCTTTCACCATTCTTGGTTGAGCGGGCTGGGCGACGCGCCGGCCCGGGATGGGGCGAAGGAGCCGGTGGGCGTCATGTGGAAGACAACCTCGATATTGGGCGGCATGGTGCTGCTCCTCTCCGTGCTGGGCATTGTCATGCTGGCCAGCACCAGCGCCGTGCAGGGTGAACTGTTGCATAACGATGCGGCTTTTTTCCTCAAACGCCAGGCGGTCTGGCTGCTGTCCGCGCTGCTCGTCGGCGGCCTCGTCTGCCGGGTGAACTATCACGTCTGGCGGCCGCTGGCCATTCCGCTGATGCTGGTGTGCGTGGGGTTGCTGCTGGCCGTGTGGCTGCCGCACGTGGGCCGGGGGCTGACCAAGGGCAGTCACCGCTGGCTCCATCTCGGGCCACTGAATTTCCAGCCGTCGGAGCTGGCCAAGTTCGGCATCATCTGCTGGCTGGCGTGGTGGATGACGCGGGTCCGGCGCCAGGCGGAGGATGTCCGACTCGGCCTGATCTTTCCGCTGGCCGGGCTCGGGCTGGTGCTGGGGCTGATTTTCCTGGAACCCGACTTTGGCACGACGATGCTGATCGGCTTGGTTGGGCTGGCGATGATGTATCTCGGCGGCGCGCGGTTCGGTCATCTCGCGATTGCGTCCGTGACGGGCTTCGTGTTCATCGTCCTCGCCATCGCGCATAACGAGAACCGGATGAATCGCTTCCTGGCGTTTATCAACCCGGAAAATCACGCGCAGGATTACGCCTTCCAATTGCTGCAATCGCTCCACGCGTTTGTCATGGGCGGTGCCTACGGCGTCGGCTTCGGCCAGAGCCTGCAGAAGCAATTTTATCTCCCGGAAGCCCACACGGACTTCATTTTCGCGATCGTGGGCGAGGAACTCGGTTTGCCCGCGGCCTTGGGCGTCATCCTGCTGTTCTTCGGCCTGTGCGTGTGCGGCATGCGCATCGCCTTCCGGGCGCCCGACCAGTTTGGCCGGTTGCTGGCCTTTGGCATCACCCTGATGATCACGATGCAGGCGGCGATCAACATCGGCGTGGTGACCGGCTGTCTTCCGACCAAGGGTCTGGCGTTGCCCTTCATCAGCTTCGGCGGTTCCAGCCTGCTCGTCACCTACGCCATGGTGGGCGTGCTGGCCAACATCGCCCGCCAGATCGAGGCCGATCCGCGCCGCGACGAAACCCGTTACATCCGGGACCAGGCCCACGATCTCTGAACATTTGTTCACGGGAGTTTGTTTTTTGCCGGGTCACAGCTATAGTCCGGGCTGGAAATAGAACCATGAACACCTTGTTGCTTGCTCGCTTGCAGTTTGCCTTCACGACGCTCTATCACTTTCTGTTCGTGCCGCTGAGCATCGGCCTGGCGCTGCTGCTGGCGCTGATGGAGACGGCCTACGTCCGCACCGGCGACGAACTGTACAAGCGGATGACGCGGTTTTGGGGCCGGCTGTTCCTGATCACCTTCGCCATGGGCGTGGCGACGGGCATCGTGCTGGAGTTCCAGTTCGGCATGAACTGGCCGGCCTATGCGCGGTTTGTCGGCGACGTGTTTGGCGCCCCGCTGGCGGTGGAGGCGCTGGCGGCCTTTTTCCTCGAATCCACGTTTCTGGGCATCTGGATCTTCGGCTGGGAGCGGCTCTCGCGACGGGCGCACGCGGCGGTGCTGTGGCTGGTGGTGCTGGGCTCGAACCTGTCGGCCTTTTGGATCATCGCCGCGAATGCGTGGATGCAGCACCCCGTGGGCTACGTGCTGCGCAACGGCCGGGCGGAACTGGACAGCATCCTGGCGCTGGTGCTGAATCCGCATCTGCCGCTCCAGTTCGGGCATGTGACCTTCGCCAGCGTGGCCACGGGCAGCTTTTTCGTGCTGAGTCTCAGTGCGTGGCAGCTCTGGCGCGGCCGGCCGGAGCACCGGGAGCTGTTCCGGCGCTCGTTCCGGCTCGCGGCGGCGGGCGCGTTGGCCGGCAGCCTCGGCGTGGCGGCGCTGGGCCACGCCCAGGGCCAGTGGCTGGCCCGCACCCAGCCGATGAAGCTCGCCGCCATCGAGGCGCTGTGGCGGACGGAAAATCCGGCGGGACTCTCGCTGGCTGCCGGCATTGACGAGCAAGGCCAGACCAACACCTGGACGCTGCGCGTGCCGTGCGTGCTGAGCCTGCTGGCCTACAACCGGCCGCGCGGCGCGGTGCCGGGCATCCGGGAACTGCAGGCGGACAGCGTGGAACGCTACGGGCCGGGCGATTACGCGCCGCCGGTCCGGCTCACTTTCTGGTCGTTCCGCCTGATGGTTGGGATGGGTGGGCTGATGATCCTGCTGGCGCTGATCGCCCTATGGGCCGGCCGCGACGGGCGACAGCCCGCGTCCCCGACGTGGCTATGGCGCGTGTTCACGGCAGCGCTGGCGCTGCCCATTGTGGCCAACAGCACCGGCTGGATGGTGACCGAGGTCGGCCGCCAGCCCTGGGTGGTGTACGGTTTGATGAAGACCGCGGACGGCGCTTCGCGTATCACTCCGCCCGGCACGGTGCTGGCCTCATTGCTGGTGTATACCCTGGTCTACGGCGTGTTGCTGGTGGTGGCGGTGGTCCTGCTGCGCACCTTCGTCGTGCGCGGACCGGCTGAGGAGCAAATCCGAAATTCGAATAGCGAAATCCAAAACAATATTGAATGACAAAAAGGCAATATCCAAAACCAAGCGCCGGCCAACCCTGGAGCGCCGCGATAACGGCGGGGTAAGCGCCATCGTTTTCAATTTTGCGTCGTTGGAATTTTGAATGTTGGAAGGATGGGTTGACCATGGACTTAAGCACCATCTGGTTCGTGCTCATTGCGACGCTGTTCACCGGCTTCTTTGTGCTGGAGGGCTTCGACTTCGGTGTCGGCATGCTGCTGCCGTTCCTGGGCCGCGATGACCGCGAGCGCCGTACGATCATCAACGCCATCGGTCCCTTCTGGGACGGCAACGAGGTGTGGCTGATCACCGCCGGCGGCGCGATGTTTGCCGCCTTCCCGAACTGGTATGCCACGTTCTTCAGCGGCTTCTATCTGCCGCTGCTGCTGATCCTGCTCGGCATGATCCTGCGCGCCGTCGGCATCGAGTTCCGCAGCAAGCTGGAGTCACCCGCCTGGCGCGCGACGTGGGACCGGTTGATCGGCCTGGGCAGCCTGCTCCCCGCGCTGCTCTTCGGCGTGGCCGTCGGCAACCTGCTGCGCGGCGTGCCGATTGACGCGCAGATGAACTACGTCGGCGGCTTCTGGAACCTGCTCAATCCCTGCGCGCTGCTCATGGGCCTGACCTTTGTGCTGCTCTTCCTGCTGCACGGCGCGCTGTTTCTTGTCCTGCGCACCGAGGGTGCGCTGCGGCAGCGGGCCGCCGCCTGCGCGCGCGGCGTCTGGCTGCCCGCCGTACTGGCGACCGT
>CAIQIC010000310.1 GCA_903871765.1 uncultured Lentisphaerota bacterium | reverse complement strand
GGCTGCGGCTGGTCTTCGGCGGCGTCACGGGCGATCTGCTCGGCGGCGCCTGCGTCGCGCTGGAAACCGCCTGGCTGTTCCTGTTGGCGTTCGGCGCGCGCTATGTGACACTCCTGCGGTATTTCTAAAACACGCCCCGCTGAAAGGCGGGAGCGCCATAATACACATCGGCGTAAATTCAGGCATCCCAACAAGCTGAAAATCAAACGATTGCATCAAAATCCTGAACCCCGAACCCTGAACCCTACTCTTGCAAAACAGAGGTTTTGCAAGAGCCTCTCTTTACTCACGCGCCCGGCGTGATGCCCACCTCGGCGAACGTCGCCATCTCGTTATAGATCGCGACGGCGTCTTCGATCACCTGCATGGCGATGGCGGCGCCGGTGCCTTCACCGAGCCGCAGGCCCAGATCCACCACCGGCCGCAGCCCTTCGCCGGCAAAGAACTTCCGGTGTCCCGGCTCGGCGCTCAGGTGGGCAAAGAACAGGTAATCCTTCGCTGCCGGGCACAGGCGCATGGCGGCCAGCGCCGCGGCGCCGGCGATGAAGCCATCCACCACCACCGCCGTCCGGCTGGCCGCCGCGCCCAGGCAGAGGCCCGTCAGCCCGGCGATTTCCAGGCCCCCCAGCGCGGCCAGTGTCTCCAGCGCGCCGGTGCAGCGCGCGCGGTTCACGGCCAGGGCGCGCTCCAGCACCGCTTGCTTGCGCGCGACACCCGCGTCGTCGAGCCCCGTTCCGGGACCGGCCACATCCGCCGCCGGCAGGCACAAGAAGACCGCCAGCAAGGCGGCGGCGGGTGTGGTGTTGCCGATGCCCATCTCGCCGGTGCCCAGCAGCGTCACGCCCTCGCCGACGGCTTTTTCAGCCAGCCGGATGCCGACCTCCACGGCGCGGCGCGCCTCGTCCAGCGTCATCGCCGGGCCCCGGGCGATGTTGTCCGCGCCGCGCTTGATGTTGCTGCGGACGAGGCCCGGCAGCGGCCCCACGTCCTCCGCCACGCCGAGGTCCACAACCTCCACGTCCGCGCCGGCGCGCCGCGCCAGCACGTTGATGGCCGCGCCGCCGCCGATGAAATTCTTCACCATCAGTTGCGTGACGACGGCAGGATAGGCGCTGACCCCCTCTTCCGTGACCCGGTGGTCGCCAACCAGGACGCAGATGCGCTTGCCGCCAATGCGCGGCCGCTCCCGGCCGCTGATGGCGACATAGCGCGCGGCCAGTTCCTCCAGATACCCGAGGCTGCGGCGCGGTTTGGTCAGGCTGTCCAGCCGCGCATAGGCCGCGGCCAGGCGTTCCGCGGGCACCGGCTGGATGTTGGCGAGCGTTGTGTTCAGCAGATCCATGTGCGTGTTCCGGATTGTCGGCGTGCACCCATCATGACAAAAGGCGGACAACTAAGCACTCCGCGCCGCCCGGGTCAAGCGCCAATCCGCGGTTCGCAACGGAGCAGCGGGTTCAACCATAAACACCTTGCGGTCGTTGAAGTTTACCGCGCCAGCAGGCGGGGTGGAAGCAGCCAGAGGAGTTCGCCTTTGAGAGACATCCGATCAATCAGTTCGACGCAGGCCAACCCGCCTTTCTTGCAAACGATCCGGCCGCCGCCGATGAGCGCGCTGATGGTTTGGCTGAAATCCGGCTCGTGTCCGACCAGCATGAGATTTTCGCATCCGGCCTGCTCGCGCAGGATTTCAGCCAGTTGCTCCCGGTCGAAACCCAGGCCGAGGCGGCTTTCCTGCATGAGCTGGTCTTTGGCATGGAGTGCTTCGGCCACAAGTTCGGCGGTTTGCCGGGCGCGCGCCAGCGGGCTCGTGAGGATGGCATCCAGTTCCAAATCAAGCCGGGCGAGTACGGCGGCGCTGCGCGCCATCTTTTCCCGGCCCTCCTTGGTGAGCGGACGCTCCGCGTCGTCACCTTTCCACTCGGGGCGTTCCATGGCTATGCCATGCCGCAGAAAATAGAGTTTCATGATGGAAACATGCCAGAATGCCGCTGGGCGGTCAATTCCGGCCCGTGCGCGTTACCGGCAGGACCGGCCAGGCCGGCGCCTTCACGCCAGCAAGCCCGTCCCCACGCAACCGCAGGCCGCAGTTCTTCCCGCTCCTACGCCTGATGAAAAACTAGCCCGGTACTAATCCTATGCTAACAGCAGCGTGGTATTGCAATGGAAACGAGGGCCCCATGACCAACGAGCACAGGCCGAGCGTGGCGGATGACGAAGACCTCTCCAGGATCTGATCAGTTGCCACCTGGCCCGGGCGGGTTCATGGACGGAACGGTGGCCCATCATCCCGCGCGGAACGCCGTGGAGGCCGCGGTGGTTTCGCCGCACGCGACGCGGCGTTACCGCACCATCTGGATTTCCGACGCGCACCTCGGCTGGCGCGCGAGCCAGGCCGGCCGCCTGCTCGACTTTCTCAAGCGGCATGATGCTGATCACTGGTATCTCGTCGGCGACATGCTGGACGGCTGGATGCTCAAGCGCGGCTGGTTCTGGCCGCAGGCGCACAACGACGTCGTGCAAAAAATCCTGCGCAAGATCCGCAAGGGCGCGCGGGTGGTCTATATCCCCGGCAACCACGACAACTTTCTGCGCGACTTCCTCCACCTGCAGTTCGGCGGCATCACCGTGCTGCCCGACGCGATGCACACCACCGCCGATGGCCGCCGGTTATGGGTGCTGCACGGCCACGAGTTCGACAGCATTGTCCACTATGCGCCCTGGCTCGCGTTCCTCGGCAACAACGGCTACGACGCGATGATTCTCATCGGCCACGGCCTGAACCGGCTGCGGCGCTGGTGCGGCCGGCCGGACTGGTCGCTCTCGGCCTACGTCAAGCAGCGCGTGAAGAATATCGTCAAATTCGTCACCGACTATGAAGAGGCGCTGACCCGGGAGGCGCACAAGCGCGGCGCCGACGGCATCGTCTGTGGGCATATCCACAAAGCGGAGGTCAAACAGTTTGCCGACATCGCCTACTATAACGATGGCGATTGGGTCGAAAGCTGCACGGCGCTGGTCGAGCATGACGATGGCCGGCTGGAAATTATCCATTGGCGCGACGCGGCGGCGCCCGCTACCCTGCCGTCCGCATGAACGCCACGCCGCACCGTTCTACGCTGCGCCCCGTGCTGGTGCTGCTCGCCTGGGTGGCCTTGCTGGCCACGCTGTTCGCACAGTTAGAGATCCAGATTGAAGGCGCGCAGGGTTGGGCCGCGGGGCTGCCGACGTGGCGGGTGGCGGACGCGCCTATCCTGAAGCTGTTTTTCGGCGGGCGTCCGATCACCGGCTACCACGTTTTCGCCTTCAGCTTCATGTGCTGCGTCTTCCATCTGCCGATCGCGCTGACCGGCCATTGCTCATGGCGGCGGGAGGCGCGCATCCTCGGCAGCCTGATGCTGTTCTGGCTTGTCGAGGATTTCCTGTGGTTCGTCATGAACCCGGCCTTCGGCTTCGCCAAGCTCACGCCGCAGCACGTGCCGTGGCATCCGCACTGGCTGCTCGGCGTGCCGGTGGACTATATCGTCTTCACGTTGCTGGCCGCCGTGCTCTTCTGGGCGGCCTATCGCCGGCCGCGCGCGGAATGACGCAACCCTATGACAACCAGATTTCCATGTGCATCTCCCGGATCCGCCGCTAACAGCGCTCCTCGGTCGGCGCCGGAAACCATCTGAAGAAACGTTTATTATGCGCCAAACATATCAGCCTGGAAATTATGATCGCCAGCCCGCCACCTTGTAACTCAGCGCTGCGTCTTGCTCTGGATGGTCTGATCGCGCGTCAGGAATGCTTCGAGCAGTTCGTCGATGTCTTCGGAGCTTGCATAATAACGTTGCTCCAAAGCCTCCAGGGTGCTGTGCGTCGCCTTTTCGAACCCGCGGACCAGGGTCTGCCGGGCCTTGTGATCGCGGGGCGGACCGTCCGGTCCGAACACAGCGTTTGCTTCCGCGGCAATTTTCGCGAGCTGAGTTGCGCCAATCTTCCGCAACGCAGCCGGGGCGTGAAACGCGAGATTGCCGCGTTTGCTGGCAAAATACCGCGCGAATCCGTTGTTGCCTACGCCGGCGTCGAACAACCACGCCGTCGCGAGCGTCTTGTCGGCTTCCGTCAGCGCGTCGAAACCGTTCTTGGCTAGTCGATCGAGGGCTCGCTGGGCTGCCAGGTCAGGGTTCATAGATTAAACCAATTCACGATTGGCTGGAAGCAACTCACTACTAAACCGTACCGACATGATGAACCGCACCACTTGAACGTCAAGCCATAAATCGTTCTGCGCTTGCCCGCCGTGCTGCCCGCCCACGCCCTGCATCGTGGAAAATGCCCGCGACGGCTTTAAGCGCATCGCCGGCCGAAAGGCCCCTTGGAAAACCACCGCCGAGCGCGGTGCGCGGCGGATGCGACCCCACCGGCAGGGGCAGCGTATTCATCAACTTCTCACTTGGTCCTCACACGGAATTAATAAACGGTGGAGATAGTGCACGCGTGCTGTGCAGCGTGCCCGCATGGGGCGGAGCCACGTAGCCGGCAGGTAACACCAACAAACAGGAGAAGAACGATGAAGCAGCAAGGTAAGTGGGCGTTGGCGCTTCTGGCGGCGGTGGGCTTCCAGGCGGCGCGTGGCGACCAAGCGGCGGGCAGTAACGCGGTGGCGAGCAGTTCGTGGTATGACAACCTGAAGATCAAAGGCGATATGCGGTATCGCTTTGACGACGTGCAGCAGGAAGGCAAGGCGAGTTACGAACGGGATCGCATACGCGCCCGCATCGGGTTGTTCCCGAAGATCAATGAGGATGTGGACGTGGGCATCCGGCTGGGAACGGATCAACCGGTGGGCACGTCGAACGGGCAAGGCAATCCGACCTCGAACAATCAAACGTTGACGTCGGAAGACAGCAAGAAGCCGATCTTCCTCGACTTGGGTTATATCGACTGGCATCCGTCGGCCATGAAGGGGCTCGACCTGATCGGCGGCAAGATGACCAATCCGCTGATCACGGAAGGCACCTACCTCTGGGATCCGGACGTCACCCCTGAAGGCTTGGCGGTGAAGTATCATGTTGATCTGGCTGATACGGTCGAATTGCTGGTCAACGGCACTTATCAGTGGTTGAACCAAAGCACCACCAGCGATAGCACGAAGCTCTATGCCGGTCAGTTGGCATTGAACTTCAAGCCGAGCAGCGATTCGCATATCACGGTGGGCGGCACTTACTATAACTTCGCCAACATCCAGGGCGCCGGCGTGCTCGACTGGCAGAATGCCAACAATGCCTATGGCAACTCGACCGCGAAGAAAATTTCGGGCACGACGACGAACCTGCTCTATGCGGACGAGTTCAAAGTGGTGGAAGGTTTTGCCGAGGCCGGTTTCGATGTCGGCCTGCCGGTGACGTTCTACGGCGCATATTCGAAGAACAACGATCCGTCCAGCAACAACAAGGCCTATATCGCCGGCGTCAAGATCGGCCAGTTGGGCGCGCCCAATACCTTCCTCGTCGGCTATGACTATCGCCAGGTCGAGAAGGACGTGTTCCCCGGTGCCCTGCCCGACGACGATGCGTGGGGCGGCGGCACGGATGGCAAGGGACACAAACTTTATGCCTCCTACCAGATCCTGAAGAACTGGGAGCTCGACCTGACCTACTGGATCACCCAGAAGAGCATCGCCAGCGGCGAAAGCGAGACCGACTACAAGCATCTGATGGTTGATCTGATGGCCAGGTTCTAAGCATGGGCTTCGCGCGGTGGCGCCCGACCGCGGGCGCCACCGCCTCCTCCGTTCATCCGCCGATATCGGAGAAACCGACCATGATCCAGGAGACCCAGGATAGTCGCAGCCAGTTGCAGCCGGAACATTGGCAATCGCGGGTGCGCTCTTTCTTGCAGCAGCGGGCCGCGGTGCGCGCGGGCGAGATCGCCGAGTGGCTTGGCGTCCATGAGGGCGTGGTACGCCGTTGCCTGGAATGTTTTGAACAGGGCGGGCAGGTCGAGGTGTTGCGGCCGGTCGGCCGCGCGCCCGGCACGCTGCCCGACCTGGATTATTACCGCTGGCGCCGGGCGGATGATCACCATTACCGTTGGCAGGTGACCTTGTGGCGTCCGCCGTCCACGACGATGCGAGACCGGCACCTGGCCTGGTTGGATGCCGATTGAAAGCGCAGGCTGGGTATCCAAGACCGCAGGACATTGGGACTAACATGATATTATCGGCGGGGTTCGTTTCAAGGCTTGGAAACGGCGCCGGGAAGCCCTATGCTAATCAATGGTGCAGGCCGGCCTGATCGTGAAGCGCGAGGCGGGAGAAGCGAGAGGGATTATGGCGCGTGAGATGATTTTGGTCGTCGAAGACGATGAGGATATCCAGGAACTCATCCGCTACAACCTGGCGCAGGCCGGCTATCGCGTGACAGTCGCCGGCACCGGCGAGGACGGCCTCAAGGCCGCGCGCGCGAAGACGCCGGACCTGATCCTGCTGGACATCATGCTGCCGGGTATGGACGGGCTCGAGGTCTGCCGGATACTCGCGGCCCAGGACGCGACGCGGCACATCCCCGTCATCATGCTGACCGCCAAGGGCGAGGAGGCCGACGTGGTCACCGGCCTGCAGATGGGCGCCGACGATTACATCACCAAGCCGTTCAGCCCGCGCGTGCTGCTGGCGCGCATCAAGGTCGTGCTGCGGCGGCAGAGCCGCGACGCCGATGACGCCGAGCAGCCGCTCAAGGCCGGCGAGATTCACATCCACCCCGGCCGCCGCGAGGTGCGCGTAAAGGGCAAGCTGGTGGAGTTGACCTTCACCGAATTCGGCATCCTCCATTTCCTCGCGCGACATCCGGGCTGGGTTTATACGCGCGAACAGATTGTGGACACCGTGCATGGCACGGATTACCCCGTGACCGACCGTTCGATTGACGTGCAGATGGTCAACCTGCGCCGCAAGCTCGGGGCGGCGGGCGACGCCATCGAGACCGTGCGCGGCGTCGGCTACCGCTTCAAGGAATGAGCATGCGCCCGGCCCGCCTCATCACCCGCCTGTTCCCCGCGTTCATGCTCGTGACGTTGCTGGCGCTGGGAGCGGCGCTGCTCTATGCCGAACACGCGGTCCGCGTCTTCCACGAAAACCAAACCGCCCTCGAACTCGAGGCGGAGTTGCAATTGCTGCACGAGGCTGCGCAGGCGCGCCTGGGCGACGAAGCCACCCTGCAAAGTTTCCTGGTGGAATCCGGCCGCCGCGCCGACACGCGCTACACCCTCATCGCGCCCGACGGCCGCGTGTTGGCTGATTCGCAGGAAGACCCGGCGCGGATGGAGAACCACGCCATGCGGCCGGAGGTGCGGGCGGCACGGGCGGGGCAGATCCCGGCGCGCGCGACGCGGTTTTCCGCCACGCGCCTCGAGACCCTGCTGTATACCGCGACCTTGATCGGCACGAATGGCGATGCGCGCCCGGTGCTGCGGGCCGCGCGGCCGATCAAGGGCTTGAACACCGCGCTACGCGCGCTGGAGTGGCACATGTTTGCAGTGGCCGTGTTGATCTTCGCGCTGGCGGCCCTGGCGAGCTACTGGCTGGCGCGGCGCATCGCCCGGCCGCTGCAGGCGCTGCGCGCGACAGCGGAGCAGTATGCCGCCGGCGATCTCACGCAACGCCCGCCGCTCTCCGACATCGAGGAAGTCGCTGCGCTCGCGGAAGCCATGAAGACCATGGCGCGGCAGATCGATGAGCGCATCCAATTGCTGAGCCGCGCACGCGCGGAATCGGAGGCGGTGCTGGCCTCGATGGTCGAAGGCGTGCTCGCGGTGAACAACGCCGAGGCGGTGATCCGGCTCAATCGCGCAACCGCGGCGCTGCTGGGTGTGACGCCGGAGCAGTCCGTGGGTCGCGATCTGCGTGAAGTGGTCCGGCATCCCATGCTGCAGGATTTCATCCTCGCCGCGCTCGCCGGCGACCAGCCGAGCGAGAAGGATATGCTGCTCTACGCACCCGACGAACGGCATGTGACCGCGCACGGCACCGCGTTGCGCGACGCTGCCGGCACGCGCCTCGGCGCGCTGGTCGTGCTCAACGATGTCACCCGTATCCGGCGGCTCGAAAACATCCAGCGCGAGTTCGTCGCCAACGTCTCGCACGAACTGAAGACGCCGATCACCGCCATCCAGGGCTTTGTCGAGACGCTGCTGGGCAGCGACGCGCACCGGCCGGAGGACGTGCGGCGGTTCCTGGAGATCGTCAGCCGCCATACGGAGCGGCTGAACTCGATCATCGAGGATCTGCTCAGCCTTTCCCGGATCGAGCAGGAGGAGAGCGGCACGCTGGAGCGCGCGGACGCGGACCTGCACGCGCTGGTGGACGCAGCCATTCCGCTGTGCCGCGCGCATTTCAGCGGCAAGGACATCGCCATCGAGAACCGCTGCCCGGAGCCGATGCCGGCGCGCGTCAACGCGCGGTTGATCGAGCAGGCGCTGGTCAACCTGCTCGACAATGCCGTGAAATTCAGCCCGGCCGGCCGGCTGATTGTCATTGAGGGCGCGCGCAACGGCGGCGGCTGGAAGATCAGTGTGCGCGATCAAGGTTGCGGCATTGCGGCGGAACATCTGCCGCGGCTCTTCGAGCGTTTCTATCGCGTGGACAAGGCGCGCAGCCGCCAGAGCGGCGGCACCGGTCTGGGCCTCGCCATCGTCAAGCACATCGTGGTGGCCCACGGCGGCAGCGTGGGCGCCGAGAGCCGACTGGGGCAGGGCAGCACCTTCTGGCTGCAACTGCCGGCCTGAGCCTTTCCCCAACGCACCGCACGGTGGCCCCCCTTCCCGATCAGCTCTTTGTGGGCGGGGCTTCCAGCCCCGCCCACAAAAACCCACAAAACCGGCCCGCCGGCGGAAGACGTCCGCAGGCCGGACCCCGGCGTTCTGACCAACTTCTCACAACGCGCTCACACGGAACTAACAATCCGGGCCGATAGTGTTCCCGCGATGAGGGCGCTGTGCCGGAGGCATCAAGCCAGATGAGCGCGAGCAATCAACAGGTGGTGCAACTGCAGGATGTGAGCATCTTCTACGGCCAGATGCAGGCGGTCCATAACGTCACGATGGCGTTCCAACGGAACCAAGTGACGGCCCTGATCGGCCCCTCCGGTTGCGGCAAATCCACGCTGCTGCGCGCGCTCAACCGCATGAATGACCTCGTGGATGGCGTCCGCACGGCCGGCCGCATCGAACTGGACGGCGAGAATATCAACCAGCCGGGCGTGGATGTGATCCAACTCCGGCGGCGCGTCGGAATGGTGTTCCAGAAATCCAATCCGTTCCCGAAAACCATTTATGACAACGTGATCTATGGCCTGCGGATTCAGGGCCTCAAGGACAAGAACAACCTCGACGAGATCGTGGAAAAAAGCCTGTCCAGCGCGGCGCTGTGGGACGAGGTCAAGGATCGGCTCCACACCTCGGCCCTGCAACTTTCCGGCGGCCAGATGCAGCGGTTGTGCATCGCCCGCTGCATCGCCGTGAACCCCGAGATCATCCTGATGGACGAGCCGTGCTCCGCACTCGATCCGCGCTCGACCATCCGCATCGAGGACCTGATTGACGAGTTGCGCAGCATCTACTCGATTATCATTGTCACGCACAACATGCAGCAGGCGTCGCGCGTCTCCGACTTTACCGCCTTTCTTTACGAAGGCCGCCTGATCGAATACGGCGCCACCGGCAAACTCTTCACCAAACCGGAACAAAAACAGACCGAGTATTACATCACCGGCCGTTTCGGTTAATCGCCAACAAACCAGAAAGGGAAAACACATGCAGACGCAGAAACAGCTCCTGATCGCGG
>CAIQIC010000309.1 GCA_903871765.1 uncultured Lentisphaerota bacterium | reverse complement strand
CCGCCACAGCCTGCCGTGTGCCGCGACGCGTATCGTATGCCGCCACGATCCGTCCCCGCAGGTCCAAGGATAAGGTTTTCATGCCCCGATCTTACCACACCCTTGGCTGAGTGGCTACAGTATTATTTAAAATGCTCTAGCCGGCTTAGAGCCATTTTTTGGGGGCGTTTTTTGGCTGTAAGGATTACGAACAAGAGCTGCATGCTGCGATCCCAACGGCACATCGGATGGATCAGCGTAACCGGGAATGCTTACGGCCTTTTTTCGGGCCCAAAAACAGCCTCTAACACCGCTTTTGAGGGGCAAACGTACGTGTAACCCGTTGGTGCCCTAGAGAAACCTGTGGTCCGACCCCGGACAACCCCGGACACTCACAGATCTCATTCTAGTCGCACAGCGAACGGAAATCTGTACGGCGAGAAAGCCCCGCCACGCGCGGGCTTGTCGATCAGTCAGGTTCCGGATATTCCACGCGGAGCCCCGCGGCGGAGCGTAGCGTCGTGCGGCGCCCCGCCGTGCCGACCACCGTGCCGGCGGTCAGCGGAATCTTGCCGGCGGCGGGCGTGTCGAGCACGTAGGTCGGCAGCGCCAGCCCGCCCAGCCGGCCGCGGAGCCGGTCCATGATCTCCAGGCCGTGGCGGATCGGCACGCGGAAATGTTCCCCGCCGCGGATCAGCTCGCATTGGAACAGGTAATACGGCCGGACGCGGTTCCGCACCAGTCCGTGGAACAACTCCTCGAGGACCACCGCTGAGTCGTTCACGCCGCGCAGCAGCACCGCCTGGTTACCCAGCGGAAAACCGGCGTCCGCCAGCCGGGCCAGTGCCTCCCGCGCCGCGGGCGTCAGCTCGCGCGGATGGTTGAACTGCGTGATGATCCACAGCGGCTGATGGTGGCGCAGCATCCGGACCAGGCCGGGCGTGATGCGCTGCGGCAGCGTCGCCGGCGCGCGCGTGCCCAGACGGACGACGGCGACATGGGGCACAGCGCGGATGGCACCCAGAATGCGCGCCAGGGCCGCGTCGGGCAGCGTCAGCGGATCGCCGCCGGAGACGATCACCTCGCGGACCTCGGGGTGGCGGCGCAGCCAAGCGACGATGCGCCGTAGGGCGGCGGGCGTCAGCGCCGCCTCGCGCGCGCCGGCCAGCCGTTGGCGATCGCAGTGCCGGCAGTAGGTGGCGCAGGTCGTGGTGGCGAGGATCAGCTCGCGGTCGGGATAGCGCCGGATGAGGCCGGGCACCGGCGTGTGCCGCTCCTCGTCCAGGGGATCCGCCGCGAGGTGCGGCGGGCCGCACAGCTCCGCGGCTTGCGGAATGGCGAGGCGGAAAATCGGATCCGTGTCCGCCGCGCGCCGGATCAGCGCAGCATAATACGGCGTGATGGCCAGCGGAAACCGCGCCGCCGCCCGGCCGAGGCCGGCGGCCTGGGCGCGCAGCCCCGGAAAGCGCGCCAGCAGCTCCGCGGCCGACCGGATGCGATGGCGCATCTGCCAGCGCCAGTCGGATTCTGGCGTCCGAGGTTTCGGCATCCGTTTCCTAGGCGCCCTTGGGGCGTTTGATCACCACCCGCCGCGGCGGCGGCTGGGGCGGCACACTGCCCGAGGGCAGTTCGATCCGTGCCGTGGAACTCAGCGTCCGCGTGCGTTCGGCGGGGAGCGGCACGGTGAGCCGCGGCACGCGCAGCCGCTGCCCGCAGTCCGGGCAGGGCAGCGTCTGACCCGCCAGGGCCGGCGGGGCCTCGAGATGCTGTCCACAGGCCCTGCAATCGAAATGGATGTCCGCAGCCATGGTCATGTTTCGATGGCCTCGGCCAGCTTGGCCGCCACGTCGGCAATGGGCAGTCGGATCTGCTGCATGGAATCTCGCGCGCGCAGGGTCACCGTGTCATCCGCCAGGGTCTGGAAGTCCACCGTGATGCCAAACGGCGTGCCGGCCTCGTCCTGCCGGCGATAGCGGCGGCCGATCGCGCCGGCGACGTCCCAGAACGCGCTCCAGCGCTTACGGAGGGCGTCGTAGAGGCCGCGCGCTTTGCTGACGAGCTCCGGCTTGTTCTTGAGCAGCGGAAAGACTGCGACCTTGATCGGCGCGATGCACGGCGCGAAGCGCAACACCGTACGCGTCTCGCAGCCCGGCGGCATGGGCTGCGCATAGTCCACCGGGATCGGCTGCGAGCCGGCGACGTCGCTCGTCGGCACCCATTCCTCATGGAACGCCTCGCACAGCAGTGCCAGCGCGATGCGGTCGGTGCCGGCGGACGGCTCGACGACGTGCGGTACGAACTTCTCCTTCGTGTCCTGGTCGAAATACTCCATGGACTTGCCGCTGAACTGCTGGTGGCGGCCGAGGTCGAAATCGCCGCGTGCGGCGATGCCTTCGAGCTCCTGCGTGCCGAACGGGAAGTCGTAGAGCACGTCCACGCAGGCGCTGGCGTAGTGCGCGAGCTCGTCCTTACCGTAGACGTAGCGGTGCAACCGGCCCTCGGGCAGGCCGATGCGCTGGTACCACTGCAAGCGTTCGGCGACCCAGTACTCGTGCCACTCGGCGTCCGTGCCGGGCTTGACGAAGAACTCCAGCTCCATCTGTTCGAACTCGCGCGAGCGGAAGGTGTAGTTGCGCGGATTGATCTCGTTGCGGAACGCCTTGCCGATCTGCGCGATGCCGAATGGCACCTTCTGCCGCGAGCAGGCCAGCACGTTGTTGTACTGCGCGAAAATGCCCTGCGCCGTTTCCGGCCGCAGGTAGGCGACCGTGGAGGTGTCCTCCTGCGGGCCGACGAAGGTCTTGAACATCAGGTTGAACGCGCGCGGCGCGGTGATGTCCTTGGAGCCGCACGCCGGGCACTTGGCGCCGTCCGGCAGCTTGAGTTTCTTTTCCGCGTTGCTGCCGGTTTCGAACTCCAGCTTGAGGCCCAGCTCTTCGCAGAGTTGATCGGCGCGGTAGCGCTTCTTGCACGCCCGGCAGTCCACCATCGGGTCGGTGAAGCCTTCGAGATGGCCCGACGCTTCCCAGGTCCGCGGATGCTGGATGATCGCGGAATCCAGGCCGACCACGTCGTCGCGCTCGCGCACCATCGTCCGCCACCAAGCGTCCTTGATGTTGCGCTTGAGTTCCGCGCCCAAGGGCCCGTAGTCCCAGAAGCCGTTCAGGCCGCCGTAAATTTCCGAGGCTTGGAAGATGAACCCGCGCCGTTTGCACAACGAAACCAGCGCTTCCAGCTTGCTGCCTTGATTTTTTTCGCTCATGCCGGACGCATCCTGCAAGAGCGGCGGCGGCGGGTCAAGGCCGTTCTTCAGGCGTTGGGCCGCGCGGCGTCGTGCGCGCGGATCTTCTCCGCGATGGCCGGCCCGGCCTCGTCATAGATCTGGCGGATGTTTTCGTCGCTGAACTCGTACACGCGGTCGGCGAACGCGGTGGTCGCCAGCCGGTCGAACAGCCGCTGCCGGGCCGGGGCGAGATCCTTGCCGTAGATGTGGTAGGAGTCTGCCTGCCAGTTCAGCCGGCCGAGCTCCACCCGGCGCCCCGTCCGCTGCGCCACGCCGGCGGCGATAACTTCGCGGTTGAACAGGATGAAGCCGAACAGGTTCATGAAGCTCGCGCCCCAGGCGTCGTTGCTGCGGAAGCGCACGTTGCAGTTCAGCCAGCCCGTGCCGTCCTCGTCCTCCAGGATCCGGTACCAGAGCGACTGCAGGCAGGGCGGATCGTAGCAGTCGAGGTCCACGTTGGGCATCCAGGTGATCATCTGCGCCTGCCGCGTGAACGGCTGGGCGGCCAACTTGGCGATGACCTTTTCGATCTGGTTGATGCGGAACGGTCCGACTTCCTCCGAGCGGCCATCGCGAAGTTCGCGCCAGGCGCCGTAGGCCGCCAGCCGGCCATGGTAGGTGTACTCCCAGCGTGTGTCCACCGGGTCGTTGAGGTTCTTGACCCAGTGGTCCTTCGCGCCCTGCACCTCCATCACATACTCGCGCAGGTCCTCGATGCCGCCCGGAAAAGCCTTGTGGATCATCGGCTCGGACAGCGGCTCCAAGACGGTGAGGTTCAGGGTGGCATCCAGGCTCGGGAGATCGCCCGGCTTGTCGTACTGCGTCCGGAACGGAATGCCGTTCCGGTACAGCACCACCAGCGCCTGCTCGTAAGCCGCGGCCAGGGATTTTTCGCAGACCTGGAGCACCGGGATGTTTTGCATGTACGCTCTCCGAAATAATTCAATCGCTCGGGGCGGGTGGAGTCTCCGGCGCGTCGCGAAATTGGAGATCATAGAGGCGCTTGTAGGTGCCGCCGAGGGCGAGCAATTCCTGATGCGTGCCGGTTTCGACAATGCGCCCGCCGTCCAACACGATGATCCGGTCGGCGTGCATGATGGTCGAGAGCCGGTGCGCGATGGCCAGCACGGTGCGGTGCGCCATGAGTTCGTCCAACGCCGCCTGGACGGCACGTTCGGATTCGGTGTCGAGCGCGCTGGTGGCCTCGTCGAGGATCAGGATGGGCGGGTTGCGCAGGATGGCGCGGGCGATGGCGAGGCGCTGGCGCTGGCCGCCGGAGAGACGGACGCCGCGCTCGCCGATGATCGTGTCGTAGCCCTCGGGCATCTCGCGGATGAAGTCGTGGGCATGCGCGCGCCGCGCGGCCGCCTCAATCGCGGCGCGGTCGGCGTGGGCGGTGCCGTAGGCGATGTTGTTGGCCACCGTGTCGTTGAAGAGGATCGTCTCCTGCGTGACCAGGCCGATCTGCTGGCGGAGCGAGGCCTGGGTGAGGTCGCGCACATCGTGGTTGTTGAGCAGGATGCGGCCGGCGGTGACGTCGTAAAAGCGCGGCACCAGGCTGACCAGCGTGGATTTACCCGCGCCGCTGCTGCCGACGAACGCGTAGCATTGGCCGGCGCCGACGGTGAAGCTGACGTCCTGCAGCACCGGCTCGTTGGCTTCGTAGGCAAAGCCGACGTTTTCGAACGCAATGCGCTGCACCGGTTCGCTGAACGCGTGGGCATTGGGGCGGTCCGTGACGCCGATGGGCGTGTCGAGCAGCTCGAAGATGCGGTCGGCGGCGGCGGAGCTTTGCTGGATGGCCAGGTGCAGCTTGCTCAATTTCTTGACCGGCTGGTACATGATCAACATGGCCACGCAAAAGGTGATCAACTCGTCCAGCGGCATACCGGTGAAATAAGCGTAGAGCATGACGGGGATGGCACCGACCGCGGCCAGAAATACGATAATGGGCTCGATGGAGGCGTTGGCGCGCGTGACCTTCATGGCGCGCGAGAAGGTGGCCTGAGCCTCCACGCTGAAGCGCCGGTGTTCGTGCTGCTCCATACCGAAGGCCTTGACGATGCGCATGCCGCTCAGGGCCTCCTGCAGAATCGCGGCGAGGTTCGCCAGCCGCGCCTGGCCTTCGCGCGCGGCGCGGCGAACCTTGCGGCCAAAATGCGCCACGGGAAGAACGCAGATCGGAAAGACGATCAAGCTTAACACCGCCAGCTTCCAATTCAGCCAAACCACATAACCCGCCGCGCCGATGAGCACGAAGGGCTCACGGATCAGGTCGCCGATGAACGTGCTGACCGCATTCTGCACCAACATGGTGTCGTTGGTGATGCGGCTCATCAACTCACCGCTGCGGCTGCGCGTGAAATAACCCATCGAAAGCTGCACGGTGCGGCCAAACAACTGATTACGCAGTTCCATGACGACGCGATTGCCGACCCATTCGATCAGATAGCGGCTGGCGAAATCACCCACACCACGCAGAACGGTTAATAAGGGTAGCAGCACCGCAAACAGAATCGTCGTGTGCAGCGACAAATGCTTGTCGCCGGTCAGCAAACTAAGATTCTTCTGCAGGACCGGCAACAGACTCGTGGTCGAGCCGCCAAAGAGGATGCCGAAGAACGTGCCCAGCAGCAGCCGCGGAACGTAGGGTTTCGCGTGGCCGAACAGCCGCAGCCAGACCGCGCGCTTGGCGCCAGCAGGTTGAAGGTTCGGCTTCATGTTTTGTCCGGCTGCCTGTCCTGCGCAGCACGTAACTGAAGGCGCTTCAGGAATTCCGCGTCCTGTAAATCCTGCGGGCGGCCGGCGCGCACTTTGGACATCAGCAGGTCAGCCAAACCCAGGCACAGCACGGGTGTGCCGTTTTCCGTGGCGTACGTTTGCGCATGCTGTTCGGCGATCTCAAAAGCCGGCAGGCCGGGGCCGCCCAGATGAAATTGGATGACGCCCCATTGGGTTTGATAGGTTTGGATCGCGTTCTCGCCGTGTGGTCCCAACGCATCCAACGGACAATCGAGTTCGTCGCCCAGCGCAGCCTCGATGCGGCGCAGATTGGCGGCATCGCGCGGTGGTATGAAAAAATCCCAATCCATCGAGAAGCGCGGCAGGCCCGCCAGGCGGACGGCCTGTCCGCCGATCACCAGGTACCGCACGCGATGGGTGGCAAAACGCCGGATCACTTCGTCCATTGCGCGCCTCCGTGGCTGGCCAGCTCGGCCAGCAAGGTTTGTTTCCAAGCGTTCATTTCCCGGTAGGAATCGAATTTGCGGTGTCCAAAACGCGGCAGATTGGCCAGCCGGGGCAACGGCGCAACCTGGGGCTTGGCCGCCCAGAAATCCAGTTTGGCGTTGATCTCATCCGTGCGTTTCATGGAACCTTAATCCCGTGACCGGAGATTATCACAGTTGCATCGCACGTAAAGCGCGCGGTTCACCGTCAGCGCCGCCCGGACACGTCCCGGTCAGGCCCGGCCGTGGGCGAGTTCTTCCAGGTAACGCTGCGCCTCCAGCGCGGCCATGCAGCCGGAGCCGGCGGCGGTGATGGCCTGCCGGTAGGTCGGATCCTGCACGTCGCCCGCGGCAAACACGCCGGGACGGCTGGTCCGCACGCCGGTCGTGCGCACATAGCCCGCCGCGTCCGTGTCCAACTGGCCCCGGAACGGCGCGGTGTTGGGCTGATACCCGATGGCGACAAACAGCCCCTTGACCGCCAGCGTGCTGCGCGCGCCGGTCTGGACGTGCTTCAACCGCAGGCCGGTGACTTCCTGTCGCGCCACGTCGAGCACCTCCTCCACCACGCTGTTCCAGCGCACCTCGATCTTGGAGTGTTGCAGCACCCGTCCGGCCATGATCGGGGAGGCGCGAAACTGGTCGCGGCGGTGGATCACCGTGATCCGGGAGGCAAAGCGTGTGAGAAACAACGCCTCCTCCATTGCCGTGTCGCCGCCGCCGACGACGGCGATGGGCTCGTTGCGATAAAACGCGCCGTCGCAGGTGGCACAGGCGGACACGCCATGGCCGATCAATTGCTGTTCGGACGGCAGGCCGAGATATTTCGGGGTCGCGCCGGTGGCAATAATGACGGCGTCAGCCGCCAGCATCTGACCGCCGGCCAGCGTCAGGTGGAGCGGCCGGCCGCCGAACTCGGCGGACGCGACGCTATCCATCACAAACCGCGCCCCGAAGCGTTCGGCCTGCCGGCGCATTCCGTCCATTAGCTCCGGCCCGGTGATGCCCGTCGGAAAGCCGGGGAAGTTTTCAATCTCGGTCGTGAGGGTCAATTGGCCGCCGGGCTGCACGCCGTCCAGCACCAGGGGCGTGAGGTTGGCGCGCGCGGCGTAAATCGCCGCCGTGTACCCCGCCGCGCCCGAGCCCACGATGATCAACTTTTTCATGTTTTTTCTTTTCAAGCCCGGCCGATTCCGGTTTCCTTGACGCCGTCAGCCGCGACAGCCGCTACTGTCCACGGAGGGCGACAGTTTGGAAAGCAAAAAATGGGAAGGAGCCCGCATGGACTTGATGCAGGACATGTTTGACAAACAGGCCGAACTCAACCGCCGCATCGGCGTGGACACCGTGGCCATGCCCGAGGAAGAACAGCCTCAGTGGATCCTCAACTACTGCCGCGCCATGTCCCAGGAGCTCGCGGAGCTCACCGACAGCGTGCCCTGGAAATGGTGGGCCAAGTACCAGACGTACAACAAGCAGAATGCCCGCGTCGAGATCGTGGACTTGTTTCATTTTCTCATTTCGCTCGCGCAGGTCGCCGGCCTGAGCGCGGCGGACGTCCACCGCCTCTATCTGGAAAAGAACAAGGTCAACTTCCAGCGCCAGGATTCCGGCTACACCGAAAAGCAGCAGGGGGATGACCGGCACATCGGGCGTTAAATGATGGAACCGTCCCCAGCCGCTCCGCCGTCCACCGTGGCGGCCGACGAAGGCGACTTGCTGCGGCGCGTCCGGCACCACGACCTCGCGGCCGGCGACGAACTCGTCCGCCGCTATCATGGGCGCATATACAACCTGCTCTACCACATGACCAGCAACCGGGAGGATGCTGAGGACCTGACGCAGGATGTTTTTGTCAAGGCGTTGTCCGCTCTGCACCGGTTCCGCGGCGGCTCCACTTTCTACACCTGGCTTTACCGCATCGCCCTCAACCACGGCATTAATTTCCTCAAAAAACGCGGGCGGCGCGAAATGATGAGTCTCGACGGTCTCGATCCGGCCGTCGAGCACGATCCGTTCTACGTCGAACTCCGCGCCCGCGAGTCGCCCGTGCGCGAGGCCTCCCTGGGCGAACTGCAGATCCGATTGAACGCCGCGCTCCGGAAGTTGTCGGATAAACACAGAACGGTGGTGGTGCTCCATGACATCCAGGGCCTGCCGCATGAGGAGATCGCGCGCATGATCAGAACGTCCGAGGGCACGGTGCGCTCCCGCCTGTTTTATGCGCGGCGGCAGTTGCAGCAGGCGCTGAAGGAATTTGCGCCTTGAGCCGTTCCGTCACGCGAGTTGACACCATGAAATGTCCGCTGGGCAAAGAAATGTACGGGCTCCCGGAGACCGATCCGCGCTATGCGGAGGTCCAGGCGCATCTCCGCAGTTGCTTCATGTGCCGCGCGCGGTGGGACGATCAGGAGGCGGTCCGGCAACTGATAGCCCTCAAGCGCTACGAGCAGCCCGCGCCCGGCTGCGAGGCGCGCACCCTGGCGGCCATCCATACCCGGGTGGCGGCCCAGTGGGCGGCCGCGGGCTGGTGGCAGGACGCCCAGGCCCGCTGGTATGCCGAGCGTTTCGAGCCCGTGCGGCTCGCGCTGGCCGCGGCCGCCGTGCTGCTGCTGCTCGGCGGCGGCTACTACTTGGTCCGGCCTTCCGGTTCCTCCAGCCCCGCCCGCCCCGCGCCGGCGCTGGCCCTGGAGGACCAACGCCCGCTGCCGCACCCGGACAGCCCCGCGCCGGCCGCCACCGGCCTGCCGCCCATGCTGGTCGCCGCCTCGAACCGCGAGCCGGTCCGCATGGACTACGGCCCCGGCCCCAGCGTGCCGGTGAAATACGATTATTGAGCCGGCGCGGCGTGTTGCTTCCGCGGAGGCCCCCCCCGGCAGCGCCGGGCCCGGCCGGCTTCACACGATGTTTTCGCCGAGCTGCAGCCGCGTGATCATAGCTTGGACCAGGTCCACATGCCTGGCCTCTTCATTGCCCAGTTTCTCCAGCAGCACTTTTACGAAATCCACATGGCAATGAATCGCCAGGTTGCGGTAGAAATCGCACGCTTCCTCTTCCCGGGCCAGGGCCGCCTGCAGAATCTGGTCGGGGGTTTTCAATGCATGCTCGTCCATCTTTCATCCCTCCATGGCGTTGCGGTTGCTTTGTAACGACGGCGTTCAGACGGCACAGGCTCGTGAGCGCGTTGGCTGTCCTTATCCTACAACGCCGAACAGGAAGATCAACGTCAGGATGGCGGCAAGTCCGACGCCGATTCCTGACACAACCTTGGACCTGAACATGTACGCGTCAGGTTTTTTCCGGAAGCGCTGCTTCAGCACCAAAGCCGACACGCCGCTGCCGATGGCCAGCCCGAGCAACGTGCCCATGAGCGCCACCATGGACTTTTCGCCGCCGGGGACCACGCTGATGAGCGACGAACAGCCCAACATCAGCAGGAACAGCGCGCACAGGTACCAACATGTCCGGATCAATACCATTTTCAGGGCACGGGGAAGCGCGCGGTGAGGGCGAGGACCTCGTCCCGCACCTTGGCGCGTACCTTTTCGTCGGTGGGCGCGGCCAGCACCTGGCGGATGCCGGCGGCGATCAGTTCCATCTCCGGCTCCCGCATGCCGCGCGTGGTCACCGCCGGCGTGCCGACGCGGATGCCGGAGGTGACGAACGGGCTTTTGGTGTCGAACGGAATCGCGTTCTTGTTGACGGTGATGTGCGCCTGGTCCAGCGCCGTGGCGGCGTCCTTGCCAGTGACCCCGATCGGATTCAGGTCCACCAGCATCAGGTGGTTGTCCGTGCCGCCGGAGACGATCCGCAGGCCGCCGGCCGCCAGCGCCGCGGCGAGCGCCCGGGCATTGGCGACGATCTGCCGGGTATAGTCCTGGAACGCCGGCTGGAGCGCCTCGTGGAAACAAACCGCCTTGGCGGCGATGACGTGCTCCAGCGGGCCGCCCTGGATGCCGGGGAAAATCTGCCGGTCAATATCCGCGGCATATTTTTCCCGGCAGAGAATCAGTCCGCCGCGCGGCCCGCGCAGGGTCTTGTGCGTGGTGGAGGTGACGAAATCGCAGTAGGGCACCGGATTGGGATGGCAGCCGCCGGCGACGAGCCCGGCGAAGTGCGCCATGTCCACCATGAACAGCGCGCCGACCTCGTCGGCGATGGCGCGCAGGCGGGGGAAATCGAAAAGGCGCGCGTAGGCGCTGGCGCCGGCCAGCAGGAGCTTGGGCTTGTGCTCCCGCGCCAGTTGCGCGATCACCTCGTAATCGAGCTGCTCGGTGGCCTGGTCCACGCCGTAGGGCACGATGTTGAAAAACCGGCCGGAGAAATTGACCTTGTGCCCGTGCGTCAGGTGGCCGCCGTGGGCCAGGCTCATGGCCAGGATCGTGTCGCCGGGCTGGAGCATGGCGAAGTAGACGGCCATGTTGGCGGAGCTGCCGCAGTGCGGCTGCACGTTGGCATGCTCCGCGCCGAAGAGCCGCCGGGCGCGCTCGATGGCCAGCCGTTCGGCCACGTCCACGAATTCGCAGCCGTTGTACCAGCGCTTGCCGGGATAACCCTCGGCATACTTGTTGGTCAGCACCGACCCCTGCGCCGCGCGGACGGCGGCGCTGACGTAATTCTCGGAGGCGATCAGCTCCAGGTTCTCGCGCTGGCGGCGCGCCTCGTCGGCGATCGCGGCCGACAATTCCGGGTCCGCCTGCGGCCGCGCCGCGCACGCGTCGAGCTGGCCGACGCGCCGCTCATGCCGGCCGCCCCGCTCGAAGTCGGTCGCCAGCCAGACGTCGAGGATCGCCGCGGCCTGCGCCGGAGAAACCACCGCGCCGCCCAGCACGAGCACGTTGGCGTTGTTATGCTGCCGCGCGATCTCCGCCACATGCGGGTCGGCGCACAGCGCGGCGCGGACGCCGGGATACCGGTTGGCTGCGATGCTCATGCCGATGCCCGTGGTGCAGATCAGCAAGCCCTGGTCGGCCTGGCCGGCGGCCACCCGCTCGGCCACCGCCCGGCCGAAGTCCGGGTAGTCGTCGCCCGGCTCCCGGCGGAGCGCCCCGACATCCTCGACCTCGATGTGGCGCTCCAGCAGCTTTTGCTTCAGCACTTCCTTCAGTTCGTACCCGCCGTGATCGGCGCCCAGGGCCATTTTCATGCTGTGTTTTTTCTCCTGCCCGCCTGGCGGCGGACCTGCTTGTTCCCGCAAGAATAAAATCAGATCGGAAAGGGCGGATTCGATCTGGCCGCGCACATGGCGGTAGATCCCGAGGGAAGCGCCGATCGGGTCCGGAATATCCTCGGCCGGCGCCGCCAAGCCAAAGGACTTCATCAACCGTATGCGCGGCGCGAGGTCGGGGAACAGATGAACCAGTTCGTCGCAGTGCGCGGCCGTCATGCCCACCATCCACTGCGCCTGCTCCGCCAAGGCGCGCGTGACGGGCTGGCTGCGGTGCGGGCCAAGGTCAACCTTCAGTTCCGCACAGACTTGCACCGCCTCCGGGCTCGCCGGCAACTCCCGGCCCGCCGCCAACCCGGCCGAGCAGACCGTCCAGCCGGACTCCGGCCCCAGCCGCGCCCGCAGGATGTATTCCGCCATCGGACTGCGACAGACGTTGCCGGTGCAGACCAACAGGATCCGGCGGGAGCCGGACGGCACGGATGTCGTTTTATTTTTTATGATCTCTTCCTCCGCGATGGCGCCCGCGCGCAACAATTCCACCCGTGCCCCGTCCACCCTGACCACCGTGCTGGGCACGCCGCCATCCGCCGGACCGGCATCGAGCGCCAGCGCCACGAACGGCGCCAGCGCCGCGAGCGCTGCCTGCGCCGTGCGGGCGGGCGGCGCATCGCTCCGGTTGGCGCTGGTCACCGCCAGCACCCCTCCCCAGCGCCGCAACAACGCCTGCATGACCGGGTGCGCCGGGACGCGAAAGCCCAGCCACCCGGCGGGCGAGTCCAGCACCAAGGTCAACGGGCCCGGCCAGAACCGCGCCGCCAATTGCCGCGCCGCCGGGCTCAGCACCGCGCCAAAACGGGCCAGCTCCTCCGGCCCCGCGGCCAACAGCGCGATGGGCTTCTCCCGCGGCCGCCCCTTGGCCGCGTACAGCCGCTCCCGGGCCGCCGGATCGTCCTCGGCGGCGGCCAGGCCATACACCGTCTCCGTCGGCACAATCACCAGCTCCCCGCGCCGCAACGCAGCCACGGCGCGGTCGAGCGCCGCGACAGCGGGCCGCCGTGGATCAACGCGCAGGATTTTTTTCGAGGGTACTGACACGTTGATTCAGGGTTTTCAGCCCGCGCAAAATATCCACCGCCCGCTGCAACGCCACGTCGCCGCGTACGCGTTCGCGCAGCAGGCGATCTTCCTTTTCCGCCGGCAGCGTCTCGGTCCGGCCCGCCAGCAGGTCCGGCTCATACTCCGGGACGGCGGCGGTTTCCGCGCCGCCCAGCCGGATGTCCGGCACCACGCCTTCGCGGCCGTCGTACCGCCGGCCGTCGCCGGTCACGAGCCGGCGGGTGGCGACATACAACTGATTGCCGGTCGGCAGCGGCAGCAGTTCGCGCACGCGCGGATCGCCGCAGGTCGGCTGGCCGATCAGCATCGCACAGCGCACGCTGCCGGCCAGCGTCGCGGCCAGCACCTCGCTGGCTTCGCGCGTTTCGCCGTCCACCAGCGCAATCACGGTCAGTTCCACCGGCTCCTGGGCCCGCGCCTTGAAGACGTCCTGTTCCCGGCCGCCGGCGGCGATAAACTTGAACAGCGGCGCGCCGGAATCGGCCCACAGCCCGGCCACGTCGGCGGCGTCGCACAGGCTCATGCCGTTGGCGCCGCGCAAATCCAGCACCAGGCCAAAGCAACCTGCCTGGGACCACTCCCGCACCCGGGCCACGATGTCCTTGGCGGAGCCTTCGTACAGCCCGTTCAGTCGCAGGTAGGCGAGATGGAACGGCCAGCTCTCCGCCGTTTCGATCGCCGCCGCCTGGCGGGCCGCGCGCGGCAACTCCAGCTCGCGCTCGACGCCGTCCAGGCCGCTCTTGACCTTCAGCCGCACCGGGGTATTGGTGGCGCTGCGCAGCGGGGCGGTGGCGCAGGCCAGCTTCTGACTCGCCAACAGTACGCCGTCTACCGCCTCGATCAGATCGCCGGGCTTGAAAAAGGAACTCTCGGCGGGCGAGCCCTTGGCCACGTCCACAATCCGCCAGCCGTGGTTGGTAAAGGCCGCGCGCACGCCGGCATCATAAAACAGGCCCTGCTGCTCCTGCTTGATGCGCTCCCAATCCTTTTCCGACAGCACCCGGCCGCGCGGGTCGGCGGCCTTGACCACCGCCTCGATCGCCGCCCACTGCGCTTTTTTGCCCTCCACCGTGAGACCCTGCTTCCGCAACAGCGTCATGGTTTCGAGAATCGCCGGTCCCACCGTGTCTTCCGCGGGCGTCGCCGCCGGCGTCGCGGGTTTCGCCGGCGCCTCGGCATCCACGCCGGGATTCGCCGCCGTGTCCGCGGACGCCGGCCAGGCTGCGACGCGCCACGCCAGACACGCCACGCCCAGCACTCCTGCCACGATCCCGAGGTTGCCGTTCATGCTTTTTTCTCCAAAGCCGCCTGAATTCGTTGCTGGCCTTCGGCCACCTTCCGCGCCAGCGCCGACTTGTGCTCGGCGAGTTTCCGTTGCAAGTCCGGTCGCGCCAGGGCCAGGATCTGCACCGCCAGCAGCGCCGCGTTCACCGCGCCGGCCTTGCCCAGCGCCACGGTGGCCACCGGAATGCCCGCCGGCATCTGCACCGTCGCCAGCAGGGCATCCAGTCCGTTGAGCGCACCGCCCTGGATCGGGAGGCCGATCACCGGCCGCGTCGTATGCGCCGCCAGCAGGCCCGCCAGGTGCGCTGCACCGCCCGCGGCGGCGATCAGCACTTCCACGCCGCGCGGCGCCGCGGTCCGCGCATACGTGGCCGCGGCCTCCGGCGTGCGGTGCGCCGAGCAGACGCGGACGTCGCACGGCACGCCGAAGCACTCGAGCGTCGCCACCGCGTGCTGCACCGTCTCCCAATCCGAGTCGCTGCCCATCAGTACGCCCACCAGCGGTTTTTTGTCTGATTTTTTCATCCCACATTCCCCCGTTATGGCGACGGCGTGTTGTCACCCCGTCCAGCGCGCAGGCGGCCTTCAGCCTGCAACCTTTTTTCTATCTGTTTTCAAATCTTTGGACACAAGGCCCGCGGCCGCAGCACAGGACCTTCAGCGCGCGCCACGCAATGTCCCTGCGGAACTGCATCTTGTCAAACCGGATCTGGCCGACCGCCGCGTACGCATGCTGCACGGCCGCGCCGAGGTCGGCGCCCAGCGCGGTGACCCCGAGCACGCGCCCGCCGGCGGTCACAGCCCGGCCGTCCCGCAACGCCGTCCCGGCCTGAAACACGAGCGCCTCCGGCACCTTCGCCGCGGCCTCCAAGCCGCTGATTGCGTCGCCCTGAGGATAGGGGCCCGGATAGCCACCCGCGGCGATCACCACACAGACGCACGGTTCGGGTCTCCAGCGCACGAGGCGCTCGTCCAGGGTCCCGTCAATACACGCCTCCAGGGCCGGCAGCAGGTCGCCCTCCCAGCGCGGCAGGATGGCCTGGGTCTCCGGGTCGCCGAAGCGGCAGTTGAATTCCAGGACCTTCGGGCCGTCCGCCGTCAGCATCAGACCGGCATAGAGCAGGCCCTGGTACGTGATGCCGCGGCGCCGGAGTTCGCGAAGCATCGGCTCGAACACCCGCGTCCGGATGAACGGCAGCAGGTCGGCCGTGACCGCCGGCGCGGGCGAATAGGCCCCCATGCCGCCGGTGTTCGGGCCAGTGTCGCCATCGCCGAGGCGCTTGTGATCCTGCGCCGAGGCCAGCAACACCACGCGCTGTCCGTCGAGCAACGCCAGGATCGAGGCTTCCTCGCCCACCAGGCATTCCTCGATCAACACCCGGCGGCCGGCGTCGCCGAACGCGCGCCGGACCAGCGCTTCGTCAATCGCCGCCTCGGCCTCGGCCACGGTCGCAGCCACGGTGACGCCCTTGCCGGCGGCGAGGCCGTCGGCCTTCACCACGATCGGCGCCCCCTGTTGGCGGACATACTCCTTGGCCGCCCCGGCCTCGGTGAACAACGCCGCGCGCGCCGTGGGCACACCGGCGGCTTCCATGACGTCCTTGGAAAATTGCTTGCTGCCCTCGAGTTGCGCCGCGGCCCGGCTGGGACCGAAGACGCGCAGGCCTTCCGCCCGGAAAAGATCCGCGAGACCGGCGCACAGCGGCGCCTCCGGGCCGACGACCGTGAGCTCGGGCCGGTGGGTTTTAGCCCACTGCAACAGGCCGTCGAGGTCTTCTGCCTTGATCGGCAGATTGGTGCCCAACGCCGCCGTGCCGGCGTTGCCCGGCGCGCAATACAGCTCCGGGCGCCGGCTGTCGCGCGCCAGCTTCCACGCCAGCGCATGCTCCCGGCCGCCGCCGCCGATCACGAGGATTTTCATCCGGTTCATAGGCTCACTCGTCCCGTGCAAGGCGGTACTGTAAAGGACAGACCGCCGGCAGACAAGAACGGGTTGCGTCCATGGAAACACGCGCTGTTTTGTTTGCTGGTGAGAGCGCGGTCATTTCGGATAGGATGACCGCGGTTGCCATGATGCTGGGCCTCAAGATTGACGTGGACACGTACCGCGGCACGCGCGATGGCGTACTGCCGCTCCTGCGCGCGCTGGATGCCGCCGGCGTACGCGGCACGTTTTTCTTTTCCGTCGGTCCCGACAACATGGGCCGCCACCTGTGGCGGCTGGTCAGGCCGGTGTTCCTGAAAAAGATGCTCCGCTCCGGCGGACCGTCGCTCTACGGCTGGGACATTCTGCTCCGCGGTACGTTCTGGCCCGGCCCGCTGATCGGCCGGCGCCTCGGCGAGCTCATGCGCCAGACCGCCGCCGCCGGCCACGAAGTCGGGTTGCACGCCTGGGATCACCACGCCTGGCAAATGCGGATGGAGCGCGGCGGGCCGTTCTTCATGGAAGCCCAACTACGCCGGGGCGGCGACGCCCTCGCACAGATCCTGGGCCGCTGGCCCGACTGCTCCGCGGCCCCCGGCTGGAAATGCAATGATGCGGCCCTGCTGGTCAAGGCGGAGTTTTCTTTCCGTTACAACAGCGACGTGCGCGGGTGCAGCCTCTTCCGGCCCGTCGTCAACGGCCGGCCGCTGCTTCAGCCGCAGATCCCCACCACCCTGCCGACCTACGACGAAGTCGCCGGCCGCGACGGCGTCACCCAGGCGACCTATAACGAAAGCGTGCTGCGGCAACTCCAGCCCGGCCGACTCAACGTGCTGACCATCCACGCCGAGGTAGAGGGGATTGTCTGCCATGATCTGTTCCACCGGTTCCTGGCCGAAGCGCAGACGCGCGACTGGCAGATGACGCCGCTGCGCGAACTGTTGCCCGCCGACCCCGCCACCCTGCCGGAAGGCCGCGTGGTCCCGCTGCGTCAGCCCGGCCGCGAAGGCTGGCTCGGCGCGCAGGCTTGAACCCAGTGCAAGATTGAAGCAGGCCGACCTTTGTGCTATACATTTTGCCGATCGGGGTGTAGCGCAGCCTGGTAGCGCGTCAGCCTTGGGCGCTGAAGGTCGCGGGTTCAAATCCCGCCGCCCCGACCCCGCACTCCACAATTTCAACAGCATTTTAACCCTGTAAACATTGGCTTAAACGCACTTTCCCCATTTTCTTTGCGCACCTTTTACACTGGCGGACACTGCCGCACAAAACGGTCTTTTGGGACACAAACCCGGATACAGTTTTATGTGGGAAAAGACCTACTTGTCCTCCGACCCCTTACTGAAAAAAGGGGTTCGTGCAAAAACAGATCCGGGCGAAGGGCCGCCGGTAGGGGCAGTACACGGGCATTTCGAGGCAGTGCAAGAAGATGATGGCCGGAGGCGGCTTGTTTTCTGCCCTGTTTTTCTTGGCAAGCTTGGCCCTCGGCTCAGGCCCTGTGGCCGGGTGCAATATTTCGTTCAACAGAAAAAGATATCCTTTTGACGAATCTTTGCATACATGCTCCGGATGAACCAGGGTCCGCTTCACATGGCACTTGCGGGGGTCCGGCAGCGTCAGGCCACGCTGCCGTTCTGCAGTTTTCTTCATAGTGTAAAAGATACCACAAGAACCCGAATTTCAAAGGGACGCCAGCCCGGCTTTGCGGGTTTTACCCCGGCCGCCGGGCGCAGCGGGGAAATTGCTGACAGGCAACAGAACCGGCGTGTATGTTGCCGATCCGAAACGGGCCGTGACCGGTGGGATCAAAAGCCGCCACCGCAAACGTACTCGCCGCGGCCAACGTCCTCGTAGCTGCTGACGATGTTGGTTGTGTTGTCCTCAGCCCGCGCCAGCAACGCCCCCGCGGCCAGGGCCGCTCCCGTCATGATCCGTATCCACTGCATCCTGCTGTTCATTTCTGCTCCTTATGTTTTTCGCCACCACGGACACGCAGGCCTATCGGCCCGGCTGCTCGCGATGACATGGACAAGCCTGCAGGCAGGCACCCCCACCGGTCAAGCATTCTATCGGCTGCTGTTTTGTTGTGCTGATGAACTTTTTCACCGGCGCGCAAATTTTCCAGCGGCGGGCGGGGTTACGCTTCCCGCTTGAACCCCGGAAACCGAAGCGGTAGGGTGTGCCCGCTACGCCGGGACACTGTGGAGAGGTGCCAGAGTGGTTGATTGGGCACGCCTGGAGAGCGTGTGTACCCCGAAAGGAGTACCGGGGGTTCGAATCCCTCCCTCTCCGCCAAATGTTGTATCATATTATAGATAAATCACATACGTTATATCGTGCGTTCGTTATATTACCTACTGGTAACGTTTTCACCGGGATCAATCGCGTTCGTTGGTGTCCCCAGTGTTCACAGTGGAGCGATTCTCGTTCTGAAAGAAAGCCCGATACGCTCTCAAATATTGAGGGCCTTTGAACATGCAAACACAATTATCGGGCGCGTCGCTGGTCCCGCCTGAGCCGCGCCGCCCAGCAGGAAGTCGAAGCCATGCTCGCCGCGTTGCCCCACGAAGTCCATGAGGAACTGGTTCAGGATGCACTCTGCACCGCCGCCCAGATGATCGAGGCGGCGGAGTTGAGCGGACGGAAGCTGTACCCGTCGCTGGTGGCGGCGCGCGAGCTCGACTGGGCCGAGCTGGTCCTGGAGATGAACGCTAGCGCCTGTTCGGGCTCTCTTTTTTAGCCATTTCATGGGTTCGGTGGTGCAGGGGTTGAACAATACCGTGCCTGGCTGGGCAGATCGGCGCGCTGCGTCAGGAGGCGCGGGGCCGGGTATTCCCATGCCGGACATGGACCGGCGGCAGATCGTCCGCTGTGGGGAAGCCTGCGTGGCCGAGATCACCGGTGTTGATGCAAAACTGGGCCATGCCCGTAAGTTGCTCATTCTTTGGGCCATTATTCTACTGGAACCGAAGGAGGGCGGCGCCGGCAGGTTCCAAGGTGAAGCTGATTACGCCGTCGCCGGGCAGTGCCCGGAAATTTCGGGTTTCGCGGTCAAAAAGCATCGGCTTGCCGGTCCGGGCCAGTTTCAACTGCACGTTTTGCTCTGCGTAGGCATTGAGATTCGCCAGGTAGACGGCGTCGGCCGCCGTGTCATCGTACTTGGATATCCCCATGACAAACTCGCCGCTGACGGGCTTTAACCAGAAATCGGCCGGGAACTCGTGGCCGGCGAGTCCGGGCGCCATGACGCTTTTCCCGTCGGCTCCCGGAGCCACGGGGTTGTTGTTGAAATCCTTCGTGATGGGTGTGGCGTAAATCGCATTGGGGAGACCGAGCTTGGGGATCTCATGCCACAGCGGCTCGATCCAGGCGTTCACTTTGGCCGCGTCTCTCCCGAGTTCGTTGAACTGGCCCGTGTTCATGTTCATGATGCGCGATCCGATGAACCACATGACGCCGCGCAGTCCGCAGGCGATCGAACTGTTCTGGATGAATAGTTCGCGGTTGTAGTTCCCCGCCCCGGCACGGCCGCCGTCCGTTTCGACATACCGGCCCAGCCTGTTGTCGTGGGTCCTGGCCGTATTCCAGGCGGCGAGGAGATTCGGGAAGTTCTTGTGGATGCCGCGTTTCCAGGCGAAATCGTAGTAGCTGATAAAGTCGGACTTCGCGAGCGCACCGATGCCGCCGCTCTGGTACGTGCCGCTGTACGTGGCGTGGGTCGGATCCCACCGGTGAACGTTGTTGATGTCCCGGGCCCGGCCGGCGCCCGACTTCCCCAGTCTGTCCGCCCAGAGATGATAGGCCACGATGGTGGGATTGTTCCGGAGTTGCCGGCAGAGCGCCTCGCATTCCTTGGGATTCTGGTACACGTGGCAACCGCTGGCCAGCAGGTCGGCGAGCAGCATGACCTTGTACTTCCGGCAGAGCGCCTCGCGTTCCGCGGTGTACTTGCATAGGACCGTGTTGAAATGGCCTTCCGCGGTGATCGCCTTCAACAATTTCTCGAACTGCTCGCCCTGCGGCATCGGATCGCCGCCGTATCCGTTATTGAAGACGGTGAAGTAGATTTTCGGCCTGCGTTTGGCCTGCATGGCTTTGTCGATCGGCTCGTCGGCCGGGGGCCTTGGCGGTTCCTTTTCAGCCACGATCCCCGCGGCTGCGCCTGGTTCTTCGGCCTCTATCCCCTTTGCGGCCGTGGTGCCGATCGGATATGCGCCGGCGCATACAGCGAGCAGCGCGAATATTGGGCTCTTATATCGCATAGGCTCTATTTCGAACAAATCCTGCCAGTCCCAAAGAAATCGCGCACCGGTGCGCCTTCGTCAATGATGGCCCGCACCAGGCAGGGCATCACTTTCTGTCCGCATTCAAACGGCACCGCTATCTTCTGCCGCTTGCCGGCTCTCACCGTCAGTTCAAGCTGGGTCCTGCTCAACTGCAGGCCGCTGGCGGAAAGCAGCAGTTTCAGCTTAACTTCCTTTGAACCTGTATTTTCCACCATGATCTTCGCCGCGCCCTTTGACCCGACGGTCATTTTCCCCGGAAGCAGGATGTCGAGGTTGACCTCCTGCGCAAAATCCACGGTCATGGCATGCTGCCCGCCCGCCACGGCGGCAACGGGCCTCATGATCTCACGGCCGTTGTAAGTTATGCAAACCGTGCCGCGGCACGGCGTCGGGAGATCGGTGACGACCAGAGACCCATCGCCGTCGGTTCGATAGGTGCGGGTGATCTTCCCATGCGGCGCCTCGGTTTCCGAGAGAACAACAGAAACCCCGGTACCGACAGCCCGGCCCTCGTTCAGGGTTTTCAGTTGGAGCGTATACCCGGCCTCCAGACGCGCCACCGCCTGCACATAGGCATGACTGTGCAGGATCCAGCCTTCGTTGAACTGAAGACCGCCGCCCTTGTTGATCATCCCGCGCGGTTTGTCCGACTGGTATGAAATGAAATTATCGAACGTAGGCTGCCAGAACTGCGGCGCCGCGCAGAAACCATTCGGCACCGATCCTCTGGCCGTCTCGGCCAGATCACCCGCCGGACCAAACCAGGAACGCCCCACCCCCAGAATCAGCGTCCGTGCATCCCAGGCCGTCTCCTCATAGGCATTCGGTATTCCGGGATTCAATCCGCCGATAAAGTTCACCCCGGCCAGCGCCGGCGACTGAAAACTGCTGTCCTTCAGGAAATCGCCCAGCAGCATGAAGTTCTTGGCGCTGAAGCCATACAGGCACGCAGAGCCCATCAAGGTGTTCTGGAAATACTTGAGCCCGCCATGCTGCGGGTCCCGGTAACAGGCCACGGGATAAATGCCCAGGGGATTCAGGGTCGTGGACTTTCTGGCGTAGTTCTCGGCATAGGTGAAAACTGCATTCTGCCATAGCGCGGCCTTGGAATTCCGGGGCGCGAGCCGCAGCAGATGCATGAAGCCCTCCAGGTTCATGGCTTCCACATTTCCTTCCCACCAGAAACCACCCTGCATGAATTCATGGAAGAACGCCTCATTATTGCCTTCAAACTCGTAAAAGGTTCCGAAACAACCCTCGATCGGGTGTTCCCAGTCGGTGAACTGCCGCTCAACGACAACATCCGCAAACTCGATCGCTTTGTCCAGGTACTTGTTCTCGCCGGTGATTTCATACAGTAACGCCGAGCCTTGAATAAAGGGCAGACGGTCCCTCGTCCGGAGCGTATCAGGCATCTTCCAGTTCTTGTTCAGTATATTGTAAAAAGCTCGGCCGAAAGTATCCTGGATTCCAACCGGCGCATTCCAGAAATAGGCTTGGCAGCCGTAGGGGAATGTTCTGTCAGCCTTCGTATGGTATGGACGATGAGCGCAGAGCTTCCATGCTTTCTTCGCCGCTTCAAGGTAACACGCCGCCCGTTGCGGATCCCGGTCCTTGAAAAACTGGTGGGCCTTGGCCATCAGCGCCATGCCATAGGCCGCGTCCAGATAGGTTGAAAAACTGCCCGCCCACGTATCCCGATTGTTCACCAGCAGGGAGTGGTAGAACATGCCGTCAATTTCAGGATCGGAACTGCTGCGCTGGGCCGCGACAAAGTAGTCCGCACCCAGCGCGGCCAGATCAATCATCCGCTTATTATCCTTTTCGGAGAACTCCCGGCCCAGGAGATCGTGCAATTCGAACAGAGCATACACACATGTGCCGACCGGCTCCAGTTCGGCATACGGACTTCCGCAATCCATGTAAATCCTGGTCTCCGGCGGACAATTGGTGTAAAGCCCCTGCAGGCCGCGCCGCTGGTCGTCCTGACCTTGATGAATCCTGTGCTCAAGCTGATCAAGAGCGATCACCGTCAGATCAGTCTTGTGGAAAATGCCATTTTCTATTTTGAACCGGCTTGAAACCAATTTCCCGGTTTTCACATAAAACTCGCCCTGCCTCCGCAACGGGGTGAAATCCAGCACCCACCAGGAGGTGTCCCATTTCCGCCCCCAGGTCGCCACCTTGCCGCGAAACACTTCCTGCTCTGCCTGCGCGTCGATTACGCTGAATTCCTTCTCAAAGATTCCAGCCGGCGGTTTCTCCTCGGTACTGCGCAGATAAACGTGCTTGGTATTCAGCGGATGATAACCGATCTGGGATGCCAGCATGCTGACCGGGCTCTTTTTCCAATCATCTGACGGCGCCTCCGCGACTATACCCCACAGCTTCTGAATCATCGCGTAGCCTTCCGGGTCGTAGGCCTTCAGCTCCTTGCGATTGCGCGGCGGATAGTCGCAGCCCGCAAAATACATGCAGGAAAGTTCGGCGAAATACTCTATCGGGTTCTGTATCGCATAAGCCTTCGCGTGCGTCTTGCCTTGATCATCCCGGACGTTGCGATAGAGCTTGCGGCTCATGGCGTGCTCATAAGCCTGGACGATTTCCACCCGGTCTTCCGGCCACTGCACCAGGTGATGCGCATGCGCCAGTTCGTGCAGCGAAAGCTTGAGCGCCCATAAATCCGACTGCCACACATAATTCTCGGCGGAGTATATCACAAGGCTGTTGCCCCAGCGCGGGTCCAGCGTCTGGTAACAGTCTGGTGCGTCCTTCTGGTAGTATTCGGTGCCATTATCGCGGCCGCCACCTTTGGCCTTCGGCCCATACATCAGGAACACCTTCAACTTCCTCAGGTTGGCACGGGAAGCTTCGGGCAGCGCCGCAAGGGCTTCATTAAGCTTTAGTGAAAGACGCGCCACAGCTTTCCCGGCAAGCTCAGGATCTTCGGACATAAGCTGCTTTTCCACCTCGATGGTCCAGCCGTTGGTGGATACCGTCTCATACTCCCGAGGCGGCTCCCTGTAGTTGACAGGCTTCTGCCAGATCCCGGGGTACTTCGGCGGCAGGCGTGCCTCAACCGGAAGAGCGGTGGAGCCAGCCCCGGCCGGCAGGTTCGTCACTGCAACGCCGGCCTCCGCGGCTCCGGCTACGCCCGCGCATAAAATCACCAGGCCACCAAACCATGCAACAAATCGTCCCATGGCATCTCTCCTTTTCACCAAACAACCACTTCCAGTGACTCGCCCGCTTTTATCACCGCTTCGGCCGCGAGGGTAATGATGGCCTTGCCATCCTTGAGAGCCAGCTTGTTGGCAACCGCCTTGCCCTTCACGGAAACCTTCGCCGCACGCGACTTCCCGTCCTTGGACAGCGCCAGCGAAACCGTCTTCACCCGCAGCCGGCCATATTTCACAGTTATTTGGCTTCTGATCTCTGCCTGCTGTCCTCTGACTTCTGATTTCCGACTCCTGTCTTCTGACTCCTGAATTCTCTGCTCATACGTCCCCCACCCTTCCGCCGCCGTGAACGGCGCCTTGAAATTTTCGGGCGCCAGCCTCGGCGCAAACCCGATGTGTCCCTTGGGCCCGTGGTATTCGAATCCTGAAATGGCGATGAGCGCTCCGTAGCTTGCCAGGGAACGGGCATAATGATCGCCGCATTCAATCTCATTAAACGGGTTGCGCTTGTTCCCGTCGTAACGGTCGTCCACCGTGCGGATCACGGCCAGGCCTTCCTTGACCAGGCCTTCGGCGATCATGTGCGCCGCCGCCTGATATTCAAATCCATTCATAGTTTCGTTCAGATAGCAGGCAAAGGGCGAGTAGATGCCCAGCGGCACCTTGCGTCCCAGCGCATTGGCGGTCATGACTAGCCCGCCCTCGCCACGGGCAAAATACGGGCGTCCTTTGGGATCGCTCTGCCGGTCGTAGGCCTCCAGGTTCCGGGTAAAATTGTATTTCCAGATCGAGCGCAGCGCCGAGCGGGTGGTGGCTGCGTTGAGCACCCGCTCCAACCCGACCTGCCAGGCCCAGCCCTGCCCCAGCACCTGGTCAATGTGGCAGGTCTCGTAGGCGCCCAGTTTCTCAGGGTTCGCCGGGTCGGGGATCTGGACAAACCACTCGCCGTTAAAGAGCTTGGCATCCATCGCGGTGCGTCCCTTGGCAGCCCGGTCGCGGCAATCCTGCGCAAACTCCGCATCGCCCATCTCCGTCGCCATCTGTTCGCCGGCCTTGAGCGCGGCGAGGTAGAGACTGCTGAGCCAGGGGATCTGGCCATGCCAGGGTTCATCCAGCGTAGTGAGCATCGGCGTATCCAGCAGCCCGTCACCGTCACGGTCACGTGCATTGGCGTACTCAATGGACTTTTTTACCCTGGGCCAGATGCGCGCCAGCAGCGTGCCATCCGGATTCGTCTGGTGCGCCCGCAGAACGGAAAGGATGGCGCCGCAGTGCCCGTCTATCGCAGACCCGCCGCCATGTTCTCCCCGGCAGGCCATGGATCCGTCATCGTGAAAAGCGAAACCATACCACACGCGCTCCAGCACATCCCGCTCCAGCTCGGGGAAGATCCGGGCATGCCCCTGCGCGTAATGCCAGACGTGGTTCGGGTGGCCCGGGCAACTGCGCACCCCCTCGAACGTGTAGAAGCGCCCGTCGGCGAACCGAAAACAGGTGGTGGATGCCAGGCAATCCAGCGGGATAAACGTTCTGTCCAGGAACCAGTACGGCAGGGTCGCGTCGTACCAGGTAGCGCGCCAGAGCATCGTGATTGCCGAAAGTTTTTCTGCGTTTGCGGCGATGTGCTCCGCCACGGCCGCCGCATGCTCGAAGCGCTTCCCATAATACCAGCCCGTCTCGCTGCCCCGCGCCATGGCCGGCACGTTGGCAAAATGCCAGGCGATGACAAACTCAGCCGTTCCACGCGCGCCCGGTGCCAGCGTCAGGGATTGGGTGACGCCACCCACCAGTTGGTCTCCCGCCGGTGCAGACGCCTCGGATGTGACGCCAGCCTCGAACAGCCCGGCCTCCGACGCATTCTTCAACCGTGCGCTGCCACCGCACCCGGCTGGGCCGACCGCCGCCAGCGCCATCGTGCCCCAGTCGGGATTCTGTTTCGGCGGCTGGACCTCGGTGAACACAATGTGATCCACTCCGATATTGCCGGCAACGCACGTCATGTCGTCCACCACCTCAATGTGCGCAGTCCTGCCGACGAACTCACCGACATCAAACAGGTCGGCGCGCATCAGATTGCCGTTGTGGCCGGTCGCGCTGCGCACCACCTTGCCATCCACTACAAGATTCAAACAGCAGCGGCCGGGGTAATTGCCTCCGCCGATAAGAAACGCGACAAGTTTTCGCTCGACCATAAACTCACGACTGATCAACCGGCCGGTCGCCTGGTCGCGCACGGCCGCATCGGCCGCCTCATTCCGTCCCGCTGATTCATTAATCGGGGCGCCGGCATGGGAGTTGGCTGCGCGCCCGCCGCGCATTCCAATGTCGCCCATGTAGGCGGGCATATCCTTCTTCGCAACCGGACCTTTGCCGAAGGCCGTGCCTTCAACCACCCAGCCCTCGAAGGTGTCCTTCTCAAAATCTTCAAACACAATGTCTGGTCGAACAACCGGCTCCTCTGCCGGCACTATGGCGGAACAGGAGAGCAGGGCCAGCCCCGGCTTCACGGTCATGGTATTGCGCCGGAGCACGCCGGGACAGTCCTTGCCCGTATCCAGCAGAACCGGGTTCTCAAGCCACCCGCCCACTTGAACCCTGGCGTCCTCCCTGCCGGTATTCTCAAGGGTGTAACGCATGATGGTTGCCGGGTAACTGGAGTTGTCGAAATCCAACGGGCAGTAAGGCGAGTAGGCCTCCAGCGTCACCCGCACCGGGCAGTCCGGATCAAAGTACCTGACCGTGCCAACCGGATAGGCGCCCGTGAATGAGACAAGTTTCCAGCCCTTGCGGTCCAGCGTGCGCACCTGGGCTTTTCCACCGGCGGTCACTTTGAGCGCGAAGCCCTGCTGGAACGGACACGGCTGCGTGGTGATCGGATCGATGTAATTCCCGCCTTGCCAGGCGCCGAGCCCCTGCGGGAGTCCGTGCCAGGAGCGGCCCTGGTACTGTATCTGGCGCGGCTGTACCCCGGAGAGATAGCGATTGAAAATGTCCCAGTACCACAGCTTCCCGTCCCCGCCCAGGTAAACGAGTCCGGCACAGACACCCCCGACCGGCATGCCGATCTTCATCAGGGCCTCGCCCGTATACACCTTGGGCTGGCCGCGCACAAATAGCGATGCCACCCACTCCGGCGGCAGATTCTTCTCCGCAGGGATCACGGCGGACCAGGCCTCGGTCGGGAGTTTCCTGAATACAACGCCCGCGCCAGTGTCGTCCGGAAATGACTCAGTATCAGCAATTTTCTTGGCCATGCTCATTTCGCATCAACGTTCATCCAACATTCTGCGGTTTATCTTTTCCTCAATCTGAAATCGGAAATCTAATAATGTCCCGGTGGGATTTCCGCCCGACCGAGGCCTGGCGACTAATCCTGCACCGTCAGATCCAGTTCCTTGATCTTTTCCTGCGTCTCCCTCTGCTTCTTCTTTGTTATCGGGTAGCCTATCAGAACAACAATGGCAACCACAACAAGAGCTGCAGGCATGTATCCCATCATGAGTTTGATGCCGGTGGCGGCCTTATCAACCTGCTCAACAACCTTGGGATCAAAGCCAAACACACTTCCCGCGATGAACAGAGCCAGGCCCTGCCCTATTCCAAGCACCAGCTTGTAGACAAAAGTATATACGGCGAAATAAGTCCCGGATTGATCTTCCTTGGTTTCTAGCGTGGCGGCTTCGGCGATATCACCGATGATGGCGGGCGGCATGGAGAAGTAAACCACCTGGGAAAAATTAAGACTGCAGAAGATCAGCATATACTCCCAGAAGACCAGCGGCCGGCCCCCTAGCAGCGCACCGCTATGGCTGGGTTTTAACATGCCTAGCGCGATAAAGAGTATAACATTAAGCGACAGTCCGGTGATCAGGGCTACATGCTTGCCCTTCACCGCTGCGAATTTATTCCAGAAAGGCACACCCAACAGGAAAAACAATCCACCAATGGTGTAAATCACGGAAACCGACTCTCCGAGCGCCAGGTACACAGAGACGTGCAGATAAGCCATCGCAACCTGCATGCCGCCGGCGATTCCGAGAATAGCGAAGGCACCCATAAAAATCAACATGGCCTTATTGGAGAACAATATTCGAAGAATTTCGCCTACGCTTTTTCTCTCGGCTCTCTTGACACGCGAACCACCGGGACAAACCCAAAGAGCCATACCCACAAACAACGGCATGGTAATGGCAATCAACCAGAACGAGACATGCATTGAGGTATGAGAGAAATCTCTGGTTATCTGATCTGCGGCCATACCCTGCATATGTATCTGATAGAAGGCGATAATATTGGGAAGCGCGAGGAAAAGCGTTGCACCGATAAATCCCAGTGCGGTTTTGTAACTGAAGATCTTGGTGCGATCATCATAATCACTGGTCAGCTCCATGCCCCAGGCCAGGTATGGAATCTCGGAAATCGTCCATGAGATAAAGCCCAGGATAATCCACAGACGACAGTACGCAAAGGTCAGCTCCGGCGGAACAACCAGCAGGTGATAGACGGCCAGCAGGGAAAGCGACGCCCCGGCGACCAGCCATGAACGACGTCCCCAGAACCGGTCTCTTACGTTATCGGAAACCATGCCGATAACAGGATCCAGGACGGCATCAATCACCCGTGCCAGAAAAAGAATGCCGCCGATTTGCGCCATGGTAATGGCGAAATGTTTGGTATAATACCCTTGCAGGACCCCCTGGATGGGACCGGTCATGATGGCCAGACCGAAATTCGGCAACGCGTAGGCGAGCGCCACTTTCCACGTCATGGCCTTGTTTTTCAGATCCATTTCCGTTCCTTTCATGTGCCCGTTACCGGCCACCGCGATGCTTCACGGGGGTGTAGGCTTCCGCCTGGGGGGGTAACAGGGTCATATCCAGCCGGGCAAACCGCTGCCGGCCATGCTCCATGGGCATGTCAGGCCAGCCATCCCCCAGGAGCGGCTGCGCATACCGGATGAAATCATCCGTGACATCCAGGCCATCGGCCGTGATCCATTGGGCGGGAAGAAATCTGGCGGAATTCGCCATGGTCTTCAGCCCGACCTTGCTGTAGACGGGTTGGTAAGCGTCCTTTTTGCTCCGCAGAATCGTGGCCATGAAACCGGTTCCGTCCCGTACGGCGATGTCCACCGCTTGCCCGCCGATTTCATAAGCCTCCCGGATATCCACCGTGGACCGGTGAATGGCCGTGCAACGCTGCAGCACGCCGGGCACCTGGCAGGTCGCCTGTCCGCTGACCGGGAATTTCAACCGGTTCAGATGGTTGACCACCACCTGCGCGGCGGTGGTTTGACTCGCCCCGTATTCGATATGCCCGAAGCCGTCCCGCGCCTCGCCCAGCGAGCCGACATCAAATCCCTCATTGACCACAACGATGACGCGGCCGCTGTGCCGCAGCTCCCGGTGGACGTTTTCGGTCAAGGTCGCCAGGTTGTGTCCCGCTTCGGCGAAATACAACTGGAGCGGCATCGTCCGTTCCGGATCCGCCAGTCGGGCGGCGGCGGTGATGTAGCCGGATTTCCGGCCCATCGCCTGCAGGACCGCCACCCGCTCGGAGACACACATCCCTTTGTTCTCCTCATTCACTGTCTGAATGATATTGGCCCAGTAGCGCGCCGCGCTTGCGTAGCCCGGCGTGTGATCTATCAGGGTGAACGCCGCATCGCCCAGGTCGTTGTCTATGGTCTTCGGCACGCCGGTCACCACCAGGTCGAAGCCTTTTTCCCGGGCGAGCACGGATACCTGGTCGGCCGTATCCATCGTATCGTTCCCGCCGATACAGAAGAAATAGCCGATTTCTTGCGCGGCCAGGACGGCGATGATCCGCTCGAAATCCTCCTGGCACGGGCGGTCGAGTTTGTACCGGCAGGTCCCGATGGAACCCGAGGCCGGCGTGTTCAGCAGCAGCTTGAGCTCCCGCGGGTCCTGCGCGGACAGGTCCACGATTTCTTCCTTCAGCACCCCCTCCAGGCCGTGCCGGGCGCCATAGACGCGGCCGATATGGTCCGGATACTGCCGGCATCCTTCGACCACTCCCAACAAGGATGCATTGATCACAGGCGATGGGCCGCCGCCCAAGACAACGAGCGCATGAGTTTTCATGGCATCACATCTTCCGGGCCGGATTCTGGCTGGCTTCCTGCAGCGTGGATTGGAACCGATAGATGCCGGAACCCACGGCATAGACGGCGGCGGCATCTTCCATCCGCAGGAACTTCACGTCTGCCGCCTTGGGCGCCGGCTGGCCGGACTCGGTCACACTGGCTTCATCCTTCGTCGGCACATAAATCGTCGCCGTGGTGTTGGGCGGAACAGTAACATCGAGACTGAATTTATGGCCCTCCGTCTTCCATGAAGTGGCGATCCTGCCGTTGATCGAATCATAGCTGGCCTTGACCCATGTTATGCCGTTACCTGGAGTTGGGCGTATAATGAGCTTCTTGAACGCTGGTCCGTCGGTATCGATGCCTGCCAGCGCGGAGAACATCCATTCCCCGCAAGAGCCGAGCGAGTAGTGGTTGAACGAGTTCATGCCGGGATCCTGGAAACCTCTTTCCGGCGTCCAGCCATCCCAGCGTTCCCATATGGTCGTGGCCCCGTGTTTGACGGAGAACAGCCATGACGGGAAGGTATCCTGCAGGAACAATTTGAAGACGGTATCGGGTTGTCCCGCCTGGGTCAACACCGGCAGGAGATAGCTGACGCCAACGAAGCCGGTCGAGAGGTGATCTTTCTTGGCCGCGATGTCGTCAACAAGATACTGCACGGCCCTGGTCCGGATCTCATCCGTCAAAAGATCGAATTTGAGCGCCATCACGTAACAGCACTGGGTATTGCCCTGGATGCGTCCGTCCGCGGCGACGTATTTCCTGTTGAAGGCGGCCTTTATATCCTGGAAAAGTTGTTCGTATTTTGCAGCATCGTCCGGCTTGCCCAGCACCTTGGCCGATTGGGCGACCAGCCTGGTGGAGTAGGCGAAATAGGCGGTACCGATAAGGTCCTTGGGTGTGTCGGCGCCGATGGACAGCCAGTCGCCGTAGTCGCCGCCACGATCTCTGTCACGTATAAGGCCGGTGCTGTGAGCGCGGCACCATTCAATCCATCTGACCATGGCGGGATAGTGCTGTTCGAGCTGGCGGGTGTCGCCGTAAATCCTGTACAGGGTCCAGGGACAGATCACACCGGCATCCGCCCAGGCCGGGGTTCCCTGATTACAGCAGGTGAAGGGGCTGACATCGGTGAAGGCCCCGTCGCGCTGGGCGTCATCGACGTCCACCAGCCACTTGGTGAAGAAGGCGGCCACATCGGCGTTATAGGTTGCTGTGCGGACGAACACCTGGGCGTCGCCCATCCAGCCCAGCCGCTCGTCACGCTGCGGGCAGTCGGTGGGGATGCTCAGGTAATTGCCGCGCTGGCCCCAGCAGATGTTGGCGTGGAGCTGATTGATGCGCGGGTCGGAGCAGGCGAACTCGCCGACGCGCGGCGTGTCGGAGGCGAGTACAAGGCCTGTTATCATATCCAGCGCCGGTTTGCCGGTGATCCCCGTAACCTCGACATAGCGGAACCCATGGAACGTGAAATAAGGCCGATAGATCTCGACGCCTGCGCCCTTGCAGGTATAGGTGTCGGTCGAGCTCGCTCCACGCAGGTTGGCGGTATAAAGCGTGCCGTCGGGATTCAGCACCTCGGCATGGCGGATGGTCACTTGAGTCCCGGCCGGCGCAGAGACTTGGAGGCGAACATAGCCGACCATGTTCTGGCCAAGGTCAAAAGTCCAGCAGCCGGGTTTGGGTTCGGTTACGGTCTTGGCCTTGATTTCGCAGATCTTGCGCACGGGTTCGGTAATCTGCCCCTCCAACGGTCGCGGCGGCTCTTCACGAACTGCTGCTTTCATCCATGTGCTGTCATCAAAACCAGGCTGGTTCCATCCCTTGATTGCGAGGCGCGCATCATATTTCTCGCCCATCATGAAATCGGATGAAAGGATGGGGCTGGCGAACACCTTCCATGAATCATCGGAAACAATCTGTTCCACGGTGCCGTCGGTGTAAATTACTTCCAGTTGTGCCAGCAAAGCCGGAACCCGGCCGTAGTGTTTGTATCCGCCCAGCCCGATGTGACCGCTGTACCAGCCCTGGCCGACCAGTCCGGCAAGAACGTTGTCGCCTTTCCTCAGCATGGCGGTCACATCGTAGACCTGGTAACGGATGCGCTTGCGGTAGTCTGTCCATTCCGGGGCAAAGAGAATGTCGCCGACGCGTTGGCCGTTAATATGCATTTCATAGAGGCCCAGCGCGGTCGCGTAAAGCCTGGCCTTGGTTATTGTTTTGTCGGCAAGCTTCATGGTCTTGCGCAGGTACGGAACCCCGTCGGCGCTGGCTGACAACCGGAGGCCATCCGGAATGGACAGAGCGGAATGTTCGTCCACCGTTCGCTTGAGGCGTTTGCCGCCAAGTTCATACTCCACGGACAATTTCTTCACATTGCCGAAGCTGGGATCGCCACCGAGCGTATCGTTGTCAACGTGTATCGCCAGACCATTATCCTTCACCAAGCCGGCAACAATCGCTGTGACATTCTTCTCGGCTCCATCCGATCCATAAACCGCGCTGAGAATGGTGAGTGATACCGGTGCCGTCGTGGTTTTCTTTTCGACAAATTTATACCCCGCGCCCTCGACCCACCTGGCCTTCCAGTCCTCCGGCTTGAGCAGACCCATTTCCCACCGGGCCGGCGCGCTCCAATCGGACACCTTGTCGTCCTGATTATAGAACCTTACTTTCCAGAAGCACTGCTGGCGGCTCTGCAGGGGCCTGCCCGCATATTCGACATGGGCAGTGCTGTCGGATTTGATCTTGCCGCTGTCCCACAGATCGCCTTTACCCTTCTTGAGCAGCTCCTCCGAACTCGCGACCAAAACCTGGTACGCCGTTTGCCGATCTCCTCTCCGTCTTCCGTCTGCAGCCTGTGGTCTGCAGTCCATGGTCCACGATAGCCGCGGTATGCGGCTGTCGATCCCCAGCGGATTCTCAAGGTACTCGCATTTGAGATCCACCGGCTCAATATCGGTCTTGAACCAGCCCGCCCCAGCCACGCCACTGCCCGCCAGCAACAATGCCGCAACCGCCCGTATTTTTCTTATTCGTTTCATTTGAGTAATTTCCCGATATCCACGGTTATAATCTCTCACCTGAATTCTCCGTTGTTAGTTTTCCAAAGCTCTGATCAGCCACCCGGATTCACCCTCTCTAAAACCAGCACCCAGTCCTGCGGGGCAGGGACATTTTTCCTGAAACTCACGGGCTTCGCCGTCGTGTCGCCGGCTTTCGCGCTGGCCTTGATCGTGCCCTGATCAAACTTACGGCCGGTCGCCGGATCAAAGTAGTAGACATGCCAGTCTACATCCGGCTCAAGATTCTTCACCTCCGGGCCGTTCCAATTATAGATGTTGCGCCGCGGCAGATAGACGAAGCGCACCGCGTCAGGAATGCCAGCGGCATAACAGCCCGGAGCCCAGTCCGGATTCGGCTCGAAACGCCACCACGGATATTTTTCCAGCAGTTTCTTACCGATCCCCAGCTGCGTGGAACCCGGATAGTTCAGCCCCTCCTTCCAGGTCGTCCAGTCATAGACTTGGCCTCCGAAGGCTCCGACAATTCCAGGATCGCCTTCAACGCCGGCGTGCCAGATCCCCGCCGCGCCATAGGTATGGCCGGCAGCGCCGCTGAGCATGTACATCCAGAAAAGATGACGCTGAACATCCTGAAATCCCTGCTGCATGTGACCCTCATAACAGGTCTCGCCTACCAGCACGGGCATTGCAGGCTTCTTCGCGCAAGCGGAGGTGAGAATGGCAAGCGTTCCGCCCGATATGGCTGTGGGCGCGTCGTGATTCCCCCCGACCATGTCGTAGTCAATCACACACATATCACCATCCGCACCACGCCGCCCCTGTCCGGTATGGCAGGATAGCGGATGCTTGTAGGGGTCGATCCCCCGGACATATTTGGCAATCTCAGCCCATGAGCCCTGGCCCCACTTGGTCTCATCCGCGATCTCACCCGCCAGTATCCAGACGACCGGATAGGCGCCATAACGCGCAATCACATGACGCCAGTGACGCTTGATACCGGCAGGACCAATAACCTGCATGCTGTTGCAATCGCCACGGCCCCATGCCCCAACAATCGCCGGGACAATTCCCGAATCCACGAGAAGCCTGAACCTTCGGTCCGCATACTCAAAATACTTCGGATTGACCACGCTGAAATCCTTCGAAAGGTAGGCCTGCCCGCCTTCGTTTTCCCAACTCGGCTGAAAGAAACCTTCGTCGGGATACGGCCCGCACACGATCTGAACCACGGTGAATCCCTTGGCCTTTCGATCGGCCGTCAGTTCCTGAAAACCCTCCCAAGTCATTCGCTTGCACAGGCCTTTCCACCATGTGTCGCCCAGCCAGAAAAACGGCGTCCCGTCGGCATGCGCGAAGTGCCGCTGATCGGCGCCCACGCTGACGAAGCTATGCTTCAGCAGTGGATTGTCACCTTTGTAGGCCGTGACTTTAAGCGTCCCATCCTTTCCGTTAAGATCGGCGTTCGACTTGTCCGTGCATTCCACACGGTATTTGTATTCCCCCTGCGCCGGCGGCGCAAAACGCACCACCCACTTCCTGCCGCCGGCCCAGAAGGCAGGCACAACCCATTTTTTCGCGCCCTGACGGAATACGACATTGACTTCCACATCCATGAAAGCGTTCGTATATTCTTTCGCGGTCGTGCAGGCGGCTTCGAATACATTCCATTGGGCAACCTTACCCGCGCTGGCACCAGCACACGACAGCACGCACAGACCCAACGCTACACACACGAGGTATCTCATCGTCATCTTCATTTCTGCCCCGCCTTGACGTTTTCCACCGGCGGTCTCAGCGGCAAATCCAGCCAGGCCAGCCCGATATCGCGCTGCATGTGACTCGTGCGGTCGCCGCCCGGACCATCATAAAAAATCGCCAGGCGTTTGCCAACGACGATCACCGAGGGCATGCCGATGCACTTCCGCGACCAGGCGCAATTCTTCCCGTCCAGCACGATGGCCTTGTTCCTGGCCTCCCACCGGTTCAAATCCTGCGACCAGTACACCCAGACGGCGTCGGTGTATTCGTCGCCGTTCAGGCCGATGTGGTTGGTGAACAGGAACCAGGTCCGGTTGGCCGGTTCGAAATAGAGCGAGGAATTCTCGATCTGTTCCTCCGGCGAGACAATCGGCTGCGGATCAATCGTCCACGCGCCGTTGAGGTCCTTGGTGCGGGCAATGCCGAGCGTGCGCTTCATCGAAGCGCTGAAGAACATCAGGTGGTCAGCGCCTTGCTTCACGATATGCCCCGGGCTGGCCGTCACGTTGTAATAGGTTCCCGGCTTTGTCCGGAACGGGATCACGTCCGGCTGTTTGATCCATGGCCCGGCTAATGACCCGCTCCTCGCTTTCAACGTCAGATATGGAAACCAAGGCACCCGGTCCGGAGGCGGAGAGGCGTTGGGCGAACCGAGATAGAACATGTGCCACTCTTGGCCGTCGAAATAGACCCAGGGGGAGGTGGCCGTGGCCGCATCGGGCTCGCCCGGCTTGCCAAATTCGAGAGCCGGCCCCTTCTTTTCCCAAGTCTTCAAATTCTTGCTGGTGGCTAGGCAGGCCACCCAGCCTTTGGGCCCCGCGCCGTCATAAAAGAGGTGATAGACCCCCTGCTCCTCAAAGATCAACGCTTCGCGTGCCCCCAATTGGTCGCACTGGTTCGGGCCGTCCCCGTGCTTGAGCACCACCCCTTGGTCTTTCGCCTCCAGCCGGTAGCGGGCCGCCGGCCGGTGATCCGGATACTGCGTCACCTCCGTCGCCGTCACGACCCGCGAACCGGTCTGCTGGGCGGCGGTCGCGGCTGGTTTCTCTTCCCCGGCCACGTTGTCGTTGCTGAGCCAACCGATGGCAACACCGCAAACGACCGGGGCGGCAACAGACCTGATTGCGCTTCTGACCCTATTCATGAAAGTCTTTTATTGATGTTCTGATTCCGGCCCAACTTCACTTCGGCCAGACTTTGACTTCCTGTTTACCATCCTGTATGGCCTCGAAGGGGCCGGGGAATGGATTGTCCGCATTACGTTTCCGGCCGAAGTAGTCGGCGTCAACCTTCAGCGGTGTGCCGTCCGGGTTATCGAAAGGGCTGTCCGGGATCTTTGCTTTGCCAAGGAGTTCCGTTGTGACGAGCTTGCGTTTCTGTGCCGAAGCCCACTGGATGTCGGCATTGATCTCCAGATACCAGCCGTCGTCCTTGCGGGTCAGCCTGATGCCGGCGTCGAAATCCGGCTTCAGCAGCGCTTCGGTATCGAACTTCGAAGCCTGCGCCCCCTTGGTAAAGACATTGCCTGCTGCGGCCACTGGCCAAGTTGCGTCGTTGAAGGCGCTGAGGTTGCCGCGGGCGGTCAGCAGGTTGTTATACAACCGGGCGTCGCCCACCGGGCAGTCGTGCATTCCGACCATGGCCGTGCTGTGCGCCTTGAAATAGGGCGTGCGTCGGCCGTCGGGCACGATCTCCAGGCTGCCGTAAATCAGGTCGTGAACATAGGCCCCGCCTTGCGAGTTGGCGAGGTGGGTCTTGGGGGAGAGGAAGAGGTTGTTGGCCACGAGATACGGGCCGTGGTCCACCTCGCAGAAGAGGTCTCCGCCCCAGCTCGTATTATCGTGGAGCAGGTTGCCTGTGATCTGCGTGCCCTGCGCCATCCAGTCGAGCCAGATGCCCGCCAGGTCTCCGCAGCGGTAGATATGGTTGCCGGCGATGACGACGTCGAGCGCGCCGTGGAACTTGATGCCGGCCATCTCCGCGCCGCCCCACAGCCCCTGTGTGTTGATGTCGTGAATCTCGTTGCCGATGACCTGGCTGAAGGCGCAGCCGAGGCTGCCGACGATGCCGGTTTGCCCGCAGTGGT
>CAIQIC010000308.1 GCA_903871765.1 uncultured Lentisphaerota bacterium | reverse complement strand
GGCCTACCACAACATCGGCTGCGCCGGTCTCGAAGCCGTGCTGCGCAGCGGCCTCGAAGTCGCCGCGGTCTTCACGCACAAGGACGACCCCGGCGAAAATGTCTGGTTCCGGTCTGTCGCGGAACTGGCCGCCGCCCGCGGCGTGCCGGTGTATGCGCCGGAGGACATCAACCATCCCCTGTGGGTCGAGAAGATCAAGGCGCTGGCGCCGGATTTTCTTTTCTCGTTCTACTACCGCAACATGGTCAAGCCGGCCGTGCTCGACCTCCCGACGAAGGGCGCGCTCAACCTGCACGGCTCGTTGCTGCCGAAGTACCGCGGCCGCTGCCCGGTGAACTGGGTGCTCGTCAACGGCGAGACCGCGACCGGCGTCACGCTGCACTACATGACGCCGCATCCCGACGACGGCGACATCGTCGCCCAGCGCAAGATCCGCATCGCTGCGGCCGACACCGCCGCGACGCTGTTCGCGAAGATGGTCCCCGTCGCCACCGCGCTGCTCGACCAGGCGCTGCCGCGGCTGATCAAGGGCAGGGCCCCGCGCAAGCCGCAGGACCACAGCCAGGCGACCTATTTCGGCGGGCGCACGCCGGCCGACGGTTTGATGGACTGGACGAAGAGCGCTGCGGAACTCCGCAACCTGATCCGCGCCGTGACCAAGCCCTATCCGGGCGCGTTCACGCACCTCGGCGACCGCAAGCTGATCGTGTGGTCGGCGTCGCTGGCGCAGCCGGCGGGCAAGGCCAAGCCCGGCACGGTCCTCTCCGTCAGCCCGCTCGTCGTCGCGTGCGGCCAGGACGCATTGCAACTGGACCTCGTGCAGGCGGACGGCGGCGTCTGCCTCGGCGGCGCGCAGGCCTGCCAGGAACTCGGCCTGGTTGAAAAGATGCGGCTCGGCCCGTCGAGCGTCTCGCGCCTGAAGGTCGTGCCGCCGACGCGCGTGCTGATCCTCGGCGTCAACGGCTTCATCGGCAACGCGCTCACCGAGCGCCTGCTGGCTGAGAAAGGCCGCTTCGAGGTCCACGGGATGGACCTGCAGAACGACAAGATCGGCCGCCTGCTTCACCGCCCCGGTTTTCATTTTGCCGAGGGCGACATCTCAATTCATCGCGAGTGGATCGAATTCCACGTCCGCAAGTGCGATGTCATCCTGCCGCTGGTGGCCATTGCGACGCCGAAGGAATACGTCCGCAATCCGCTGCGCGTGTTCGAGCTGGATTTCGAGGAGAACCTGCGCATCGTCCGCTACTGCGCGCGCTACGGCCGCCGGATCATCTTCCCGTCCACCTCCGAGGTCTACGGCATGAGCACGGACCACGAATTCGACGAGGACAAGTCGCCGCTGATCGTCGGGCCGATCCGCATGCAGCGCTGGATTTATTCCTGTTCCAAGCAGCTCCTCGACCGCGTTATCTGGGCCTACGGCCAGAAGCAGGGCCTGCCCTTCACGCTGTTCCGCCCGTTCAACTGGGTCGGACCGCGGCTTGACAGCCTCGACAGCGCCCGGATCGGCAGCAGTCGCGCGATCACACAACTCATCCTGAACCTCGTCGAGGGCACGCCGATCCGCCTGGTGGACGGCGGCAACCAGAAGCGTTGTTTCACCGACATCAGTGACGGCGTCGAGTGCCTCTTCCGCATCATCGCGAACGAAGGCAACCGCTGCAACGGCGAGATCTTCAACATCGGCAACCCGGACAATGAAGCCAGCATCAAGGAGCTCGCCGAGATGCTCGTGGCGCAGTTCGACCGGCATCCGCTCCGCGGCAAGTTCCCGCCCTTCGCCGGCTACCAGGTCGTCGAGAGTGGCGAATACTACGGCAAGGGCGGCTACCAGGACGTCGAGCACCGCAAGCCGTCCATCAAGAAGGCCAAGAAGATCCTGGACTGGACGCCGACCGTCAAGATGGAGCAGTCCATCGCCACCACCCTCGACTTCTTCCTCCAGGAAATCGCCGAGCGCGAGGGCTGGAAGCAATAGCGCTGAACCTGTCTTCGGCCGCTCGGCCATGAGATCCATGTGGACATGATCGCGTATCCAGATGGGAGGACGGTATGCGTTGGCGACAGGGTGGTCATGAACCAGGGCCGTGAACCTGGCGTCGTCCATGCCGTCATTGACACGCGCGAAGCGATGGAGCGCTGGAATCTGGAGGAGGCAGGGCTCATGATTGATCTTGGACCGGGGAGGCTGGACTTCTGGCCGCTGCATGCGCTGAGTTTTAATGACGAGATCAGATTCGTTGCCCGTGCCGACTGAATGACGTTCAGAGTCATGCGGTGGTCGAGCCGACCGCCCTTCAGGTGAGGGTGCCTACATTCGCGTTGGAGGGCGGCTGGTCCCAGCCGCCGCAGTTCAACCTTTGGCCGAACGAGACGATGAGCGGCCGGAAAAGAAAGACGCGCCGCCCTGTTGACACGGCTGGGAATAGTTGCTATCAGTGATATCAGTTTTACCAAGAGGTGCCCCATGCCCAAGAAGCAGATTAACATTCGGGACGTGCCGGAAGCCCTGTATGAGTGGATCGAAAACGAACGGCACGCTCAGCGCGTGTCGCAGAAAGAGTTCCTGCTCAAGGTGCTGGAGAACGCTGCGGCGCACTCCCCGACGGATACGGGAACCGTGGGGCCGTCGGCGTTCAGCAAGATGACCCTGGTCTACTGGAAGAGCAAAAGGTTCTGGTTGGGCAAACTGCTGGAGCATCCTGAGATCATGACGCAGGGCCGTACCTTGGAGGAACTGGAACGCAACATCCGCGAAGCCTTCATGCTGATGGCGTTGGACGAGGTGCCCGCGGAGTACCGGATCCGGGAAGTGGCCATGGCATGAAGCGGCGCGAACTGCTGCGACGACTCCAGCAGGCGGGGTGTGTGCTCCTGCGCTCCGGCGGCAACCACGATATCTACATGAACGCCAAGACAGGGAAGAAGCAGCCCGTTCCCCGTCATGGCGAAATTGACGAGCACTTGGCGCGACACATCTTGCGTTATCTCGAACTGGAGCAATGACGGGCCATTAGCCCGCGCGTAGGACATGAAGGCCACCGCGCCCGGCCCGGTCGAGGTGGGTCTTATTCTGACGAAACGATCCAGTAAGTCGGAATATTGTCGATATACTGGTCAGAACAGCGCATGGTACAAAGCGGCGACTGGGCGCGCGGTCAAACCCTGACCGGCGAGCGTTTGCAGCAGCGGTTACCGATTCTGCGCCGGTCCTGTTGGAGTCGGGGGGGGGAATAAGATGAGAAAAGCATTGCTCAACATCAAAGACCGGGATATCCGCGGTTCACTACCGGCGATGAGACGCGCGGCACGCGCAGCCCGAAGGCTGGCCGAGCAGACCCGTACACCGCTGTATGTCTGGCAGGCCGGCCGTGTAATAAACCTGCTGACAAAAAATCCGGTCGCCGACACGCCGCCTAAATGCTCTCCCGTGGCATGGTTTCATCACCCAAGAAAAGGCCATTTACGTCGCAGCGTGATGAATAACGGATCCGTCATGGTAGGACGGTACAGCCTTGTACCGCCGACTCCTCGGAGCGGAACGTGTCAACGTCCGGCTATACCCGGAACCGTTACCGGTGCCGCTCCCGGAATTAACGGCACTGCGAAGGTCTGCTGCAGTGGCAGCGGAACGCTGTTGACGGGCCGCGTTTGGCCGCGATAATCTGCGCTTGTAGGGCGGGGCCGGCCGGCCACATGTGAACTAGGAGTGCTTTTTGTGAAACCGATAATAATCTTCATTGGGTTATCTATTGCGATTGTAAACGTCAATGCTGTGACTAATACAACCATTAGTGTCAATTCACGGCAACTGGGGGAGACCGTTCAAATCATTGGTATTCTCGGGCGCCCCTTGGGCCAAGCTGTAGAGATTGGGGGCACAATAATTACCGGGCGCGAGGTTTGGAGGAAAGAATATCAGGGTGCGTATCTTATCAAAGTTACCATGGTTGATGGAAAGCCGCTTCCAGAACCGTGTGCCATGCCTTTCGCGGTGCACCCCTGCGTCCGAGTTCGAATGGCCAGCGATGGGTTTGGTCTCTATACATTAAAGACAGGCAAAACTGCATCGAGACTTACGGGCGAACAAATCGATGAGCTTGAGAAGGGTTACGTTGGCTCGGCTGTGCGCCTGTTGGCATACGAAACGGGAGCGTTCAGCGGTATTCCGAGCAACTTGCCAAGGGATTTCGTGGTCTGGCAAGACCGTCGTTTTTCGTTCTCCACTCAGCTTGTGATTCTCCAAGACAGATCGAATAATGCCAATACCAAACCGGACGCGTCGGAACTGTCGCCTGCCCGCAAACGGGGGGCCGGGGTGTCGGAGCATACGAACGTGTTGCCCAAATGAAGACCGGGTGTTCTCACGGCTTGGAGCCGGCCGTCCCGGCCGGAGTTCACGAGCAACGGCGGGGACCGCCGTCTCCAAGGATAGGGCCTGTGGTCCTTCGGATTCAAGCAACACGCCCGCGACTTGCGACAGAGGAAAATGTCACGCCGAGGTCGAGGGCGCAAAGAAGACGGCAGAATCCCAGGCAGCATCAGCCTGTGTTGCGTGTGGAGGCGTTTATGGCGGTCGAGCCGACCGGGGGGGGGCTGCATTTGTGCTGGAGGGCGGCTGGCCTCAGCCACCGCTGCTCAACCGTTTTTGATATATCGGCAGCGCGGGTAGTTGCTAAACCCCGGGGGGGGATGGCCCGGCCTTGGTGCGCTATGTCAGTCGGTTGCCGCGGTCTGCTGCCGCAGGCGTTCCCGGGCGCGGAGTTCCGTCCGGCGGATTTTGCCGCTGACGGTCTTGGGCAGGGCGTCCACGAACTCGATCAAGCGCGGATATTTGTAGGGCGCGGTGACGCGTTTGCAGTGCGCTTGGATTTCGTGTTTGAGCTGGTCGCTGGCGGCGTAGCCCTCGCGCAGGACGATGAAGGCCTTGACCACTTCGCCGCGCAGTTCTTCCGGCACGCCGATGGCGGCCGACTCCAGCACAGCGGGATGTTCCAGCAACGCGCTCTCCACCTCGCCCGGCCCGATCCGGTAGCTGGACGAATTGATGACGTCGTCCGCCCGGCCCACGAACCAGAAATAGCCGTCGGCATCCCGCCGGGCCGTGTCGCCGGTCAGATACCAGGGCCCGACAAAACGCGCGGCCATTTCCTCGGGATTGCGCCAATACTCCTGGAAGAAACCCAGCGGACGCTGCGGCACGACGCGGATGGCCAACTGGCCGGCCTGGCCGTCGGGCAATTCACGCCCATCCTCATCGACGATGGCCAGGTCATAGCCGGGCGCCGCCTGGCCCATGGCGCCGGGCCGGATGGGGCGTCTGGTTTTGCGGAAGTTGCCCACCATCAGGACGGTCTCGGTCTGGCCGTAGCCCTCGTAGATGTCCAGCCCGGTGGCCTGCTTCCAGGCTTCGTAGACCGGCGGGTTCAACGCTTCGCCCGCGCTGACGCAGTGCCGCAGATGCGGAAAGCGGCAGGCCGCGAGGTCTTTGCGCACCAGCAGCCGCAGCGCCGTCGCCGGGCTGCAGAACACCGTGATCGGAAATCGCGCCAGCGTCTGGAGCACCAGCTCTGGGTTGAACTTGCCGCGCATATCCAGGGTGAACACGGCGGCGCCCATCAACCAGGGGCCGAACAGATTGGACCAGGCCGTCTTGCCCCATCCGGTGTCCGCCAGCGCCCAGATCATGTCCCGCGGTCCCAGGTCCAGCCAGTCCCCGCCGGTGATGCGATGGGCCAGGCCGTAGCTGACCTGGGTGTGCAGCACCATCTTGGCGTCGCCGGTCGTGCCGCTCGTGAAATAGAGCATCCCGGGATCGTGGCTGCGCGAGGGTTCGTAGGGCGGCTGTTCATCGGCTTGCTGCACGCCCCGCTCGAAGTTGACCCACCCGGGAAGCTCGCCTCCGACCAAGATGCGCAGGCCGTCGAAGGCGCCGACCTTCGCCGCACCGGCCTCATCGGTGATGATGGCGCGCACCGAGGCCACCGCAAAGCGGTAGGCGAGGTCCTTGCCGGTCAGCAGCGGCGTGCCGGGGATCGGCACCGCGCCCAGACGAATCAAGCCCAACACCGCCGTCCACCAGGCGGGGATGCGCTGCAACACCACCATCACGCGGTCGCCGCGCCGGATGCCGCGGGCGGCCAAGAACGCCGCCGCCTGCCGCAGCGCGCGGCCCAGTTCGCCGAAGGAAATCTTCTGCTCGGCGTCACCCTGCTCCGCCACCCACCACAGGGCCAGGTCATCCGACCGCTCGGTAGCCCAGCGTTCCATCACATCGTGCGCAAAGTTGTAATACTCCGGCAGGGCCGCATTCATTTTGGCGATTCTAGCGGGATTTTTTCCTAACGCGAGCGATGTTTACAGCGACCCCGGTTCATGGTTTCATCATCCGCAACATGAAAACCGACCAGGAGCTATACCGCCAGTTGCGCGGCTTATCGTGTGAGCAGCTCTGGCAGGAGGAGGTGGCGCGGTTCGATCGGGCATCGCCCCGGGAACGGTTCCAACGGGTGGCGGTCATCCGCGCGGTGGGTGTGGCCTTCGCCCGTGCCCGGACCGCAGAGCAGAAGGCCGCGGCCCGCGCGTGGCTGGCCCGACTCCTGCATGATCCCCAGGAAAAAATACGACGGTACGCCATGGGGGCCCTGCCCAAGCTCGGCGCCGGCCGCCGCGAGGAGGCCGAACTGCTGGCCTTGCTGCGGACCACCACGGCCGAGCGGGAGCAGAAATTCCTGGGCCGGGCGCTGGATAAAATCGGCGGGACCGCCACCCTGGACGTCGTGGCCGGGGCCCCGGGCGTCCTCCCGCAAACCGAGCAGAAGGTCAAAGCCAGCGTCGCGCGCCGGCAAAGTCCCAGTACCGTCCGCCTGGACTGCGTGGTGTCCCGGTTCACCGGCTTGCGGATCCATTTGCGCTGCCGCCGGGGGCTGGAAACGATCGTCCGCGACGAGGTGCAGGAACGCATCGGGCCGCGGGGCCAGTTCCGGCTCGCCGAGGTCCGCAGCGGTCTGGTGGCCCTCGTGCCGGCGGTGCCCTTCGCTTTGGCCGACCTGTATGCGCTCCGGTGTTTTGGCACCGTGAACTTTGTGCTGGGCACGGTGAGCGAAAGGCTTCAGTCATGCGGCGGTACTGTAGGCGGGCGTCCTCCCGCTGGAGGACGCCCCTACATTGGTGACCCATTACCCGTGAACGAGACCGACCCAGCTGGCTTCGTTGAAGCCTTGGCGGCCGTCATTGCCGCGCCGTCAACGCGGTATCTGTTCTCCACGTTGACGGAAGGCTCGCTCCGCTACCGTCTGGACTTCGTGGCCAAGGGTCATCAACGCGGCGCGGTGCGGCTCGTGGCGAATCGGGCCTATGCCCTGTGCCCGGAGCTGCTCAACGACGCGCGCAGCGCTCCCTGGTCCATCGATGTCCACCCGGCCGGGCGCGGCAGCTCGGTAGAATTGCGTCCGCGGTTGTCGCCCGATCCGCGCTTTTCCTACCGGCAGGACGACATTCCGGCGGCTTCCCATCCGCCGCTGGCCGCCTGCATGGCCCGCCTGGCCGGCCGGGTCAGTGGGGAAATCGTTTGGGATCCCTTCTGCGGCTCGGGCTTGGAACTGATCGAAAGCGCGCTGTTGGGCGGCGTGCAAGCCGTTTACGGCACGGACTTGAGTCCGGAAGCCGTGGCCATTGCACAAGCCAACTTTGCCGCCGCGAAGCAACCGTCCGTTCAGGCGAAATTTGTCTGTGGCGACTTTCGCGACTTTGTCACGGTCCCGGGCCTGGGCCCCGACAGCGTGACCCTCATGATCACCAACCCGCCGATGGGCCGGCGCCTGCGCATCCCCAACCTACGGGGCCTGTTGGCGGATCTTTTTGCCGTCGCCGCCGCCGCGCTCAAACCGGGCGGCCGGCTGGTCTTCGCCAATCCGTTGCGCATCGAACCCCGCGATCCCTCGCTCCGCTTGCAGTTCCGGCAGGTGGTTGACCTGGGCGGGTTCGATTGCCGGCTGGAAAAGTATCTCAAGGCCTGAACGCAATCATTCTGTTCCGCGTCAGGCGGGGACGTCCGATTTCCAGGGACGGACCGGGAAACAACCAAACAGATTTTCCAAGGGGTTGGAAAATCAGAACACCGATAGAATCCGGCGCGTTGTCCGCGCCATGCAGCGGGACAACACGCCGGACGGGAAGAGGGCGCCTACTTCTTGGCCTTCTTGGCCACTTTCTTTACGGTCGTGGTTTTCTTCGCGGTCTTCTTCGCAGCTTTGGTCTTGGCCATGTTCGTATTCCTTCTTGCGACGCAGGGTCGCCGACTGTTTTCACCTACCCGCGCACTATGCGCTATTTCCGGTCCATTGGCGAACTATATTTTCCGGCCGCAAAATTTCATGGGCTTGGGCCGCCGCCGTGGCTTAGTATGCCGCATGCGCTTTCCTGACCTCCGCGCGGTGGTGTTCGATTTTGACGGCACGCTCTTCGACGCGTCCGACGCCATCTGCCTCGCGCTCAATGCGGCGCTGGCGGCGCACGGCCGCGCGCCGCTGCCGCGCGCGGAGATTCTGCCCCGGATCGGCCGCCCGCTGGTCGAAATCTTCCAAGCGTTGAACCCCGGCGCAGCGCCGGCGACGGTGCAGGCCCACGTGGACGCCTACCGCGCGGCCTTCTGGCCGGTGTCCCTCTCCCACACCCGCATGCTGCCCGGCCTGCGCGTCTGCTTGGACCGGCTGCGCGGGCACGTCGGCCTGGCCATTGCCACCAACCGCACGGAGCGCGGCGCGCGCTTCATCCTGGACGGCTTCGGGTTCGGCGGCTATTTCGGCGCGCTCGTGGCGCTGGAGCACGTCCGGCGCGTCAAGCCCGATCCCGAAGCCGTGCTCAAGGCCTGCGCTCAATTGAAGATTACGCCGGCGCAGGCCCTGATGGTGGGCGACACGCCCGACGACATGGCCGCCGGCCGTGCGGCGGGCGCCGCGGCGCTGGGCGTTACCACCGGCGCGCACGATCGGGAAACCCTGCTGGCCGCCGGCGCCCGGACCGTGGTCAACGCGCTCGCGGAACTGCCGGCGCTGCTGGGCTTTTCCTGAGCGCGCCGCTTGCGAATGTGGGTCGGCTGTGTTTAATTGCTTTCGGCGCCGACCGAATTTTGGCATGATTACGCAAAACCCAAGCGTTTTACGAAGCGCCACGATGCCGACGACAACCAAAGGCTTGAGCATGACGGGGCCGATCACGGCCCGCGATATCCGGCGACGGTACGACGTGCACCTGCGCTATTCGCGGTGCAAGGACACGCGTTCGGCCACGGATTACGACAAGCTGACGAGCCTCTCGATGGCTGTGCGCGATCTGGCGGTGGACCGGATGATTGCCACGCAGACGGTGTACCTCGACCAGGACGTGCGGCGCGTTTATTACCTCTCCATGGAATACCTGCTCGGCCGGTTGCTGGCCAACAACATCCTGTGCATCGGCGTTCAGGCGCCCGTGCGCCAGGTGTTGCACGACATCGGCTTGACGATGGAGCAACTGGCGAGCATCGAGATGGATGCCGGGCTGGGCAACGGCGGCCTGGGCCGGCTGGCGGCCTGCTATCTGGATTCCCTGGCCACGCTGGAATATCCGGCCTATGGCTATGGCCTCCGCTATGAGCATGGCATGTTCCGGCAGGAGTTCGACAACGGTTGGCAGATGGAACGGCCGGACGACTGGCTGAAATATGGCAACCCGTGGGAAATGGTCCGGCCGGAATACACCGTGCCGGTGGTGGTGTACGGGCGGTTGGAACAGGTCGGCGGGCGCGGCGGCGCCAGCAAGTCGGTCTGGGTGGACTGGCAGATGCTGGAAGGCGTCCCGTACGACATCCCGGTTATCGGCTACGGCGTCAACACGGTCAACCTGCTGCGCCTGTGGAGTTCGCGTGCCACGGAGGGCTTCCGGCTGGACGTCTTCAACCAGGGCGACTACATCAAGGCGGTGGCCGAGAAAAACTGGGCGGAAAACATCACCAAGGTGCTGTATCCCTCGGAAAACACCACGGCGGGCAAGGAATTGCGGCTGATCCAGGAGTATTTCCTGGTGGCCTGCACCATCCGCGACCTCATCCGCCGCTACCTCAAGAATCACAGCGACTTCGACGACTTCGCCAGCGTCGTGACCCTGCAGATGAACGACACGCACCCCGCGCTGGCGGTGGCGGAGCTGATGCGCTACCTGTGCGACGAGGTTGGCCTGCCCTGGGAGAAGGCCTGGGCGATCACGACCAAGACGCTGAACTACACCAACCACACGCTGATGCCGGAGGCGCTGGAAAAATGGCCGGTGCCGCTGCTGGAGCGTGTGCTGCCCCGGCACCTGCAGATCATCTACGCCATCAACGAGCAGTTTCTGCAGCAGGTCCGGCTCAGCACCGACAACCATCTGGACCGTGTGCAGCGGATGTCGTTGATCGAGGAGGGCGCGGTCAAGCAGGCCCGCATGGCCAACCTGGCGATCGTCGGCAGCCACAGAGTCAACGGCGTTTCCGAACTGCACACCCAGCTCTTGCAGCAGCGGCTGGTGCCGGACTTCGTCGGGCTCTGGCCGGAGAAGTTCGTGAACATCACCAACGGCGTCTCCCACCGGCGCTGGCTGATCCAGTGCAATCCGGAACTGACCGCCCTGATCAGCGGCGTACTGGGCGAGCACTGGGTGCGGGACCTGGACGAACTGCACGGCCTGGAGCCCTATGCTGGGGACGCGGCCTTCCGCAAGGAGTTTCTGCGCATCAAGCGCGGCAACAAGGCCCGGCTGGCGCAGATCATCCGCGACCTCACCGGGCAGATCGTGGATCCGGATTCCCTGTTCGACGTGCACATCAAGCGGCTGCACGAGTACAAGCGGCAATTGCTCAACGCCCTGCACATCCTGACGTTGTTTTACCGGCTCAAGGCCCAGCCGCAACTGGACATCACCCCGCGCACCTTCGTCTTCGGCGCCAAGGCCGCGCCGGGCTACCATCATGCCAAGCTGATCATCAAGCTGATCAACACGCTGGCCGCCGTGATCAATCACGACCCCGCGGTCGGCGGTCGGCTCAAGGTGGTGTTCCTGCCGGACTACGGCGTCACGCTGGCCGAGGCCATCGTGCCGGCCGCCGACCTTTCGGAGCAGATTTCCACCGCCGGCTGGGAAGCGTCCGGCACGGGCAACATGAAGCTGGCGCTCAACGGTGCGCTGACCATGGGCACGTGGGACGGGGCGAACATCGAGATCGCCCAGGCGGTCGGCCTGGAAAACATTTTCATCTTCGGGCAGCGCGCGGAGCAGCTCGAGGAACTACGCGCCGCCGGCACTTACCGGCCGGAGGAGTGGCTCGCGCGCGATGAAGAACTGCAGCGCGTGGTGCTGAGCCTGCTCCACAACCCCTTCATCCCGTCGCAGCCCGGCCTGTTCGCCGAGCTGTACCAGGCGCTGACCGAGCAGGGCGATCCGTTTTTCCATCTGGCCGATTATCGGAGCTATGTGGAGGCGCAGCAGGCGGCGGCGGACCTCTACCGCCAGCCGGCAGCCTGGGCGCGGATGGCGATTCACAACGTCGCGCACATGGGCCGTTTCTCCAGCGACCGGTCGGTGCGAGAATACGCCGCGAAGGTTTGGGAGCTGCAGCCCGTTCCGGTGCAGATGAACATAAGTTAGCCGCCCGTCGGCCCCGGCCGCAGGTCGCGGGCCGCGCCCGCCCGAAGGCGGGACCGCGAACGGGCGCAGGGGGCAGGGATGATGAAAACGATCTGCTGTATCGGGGCCGGATATGTGGGCGGGCCCACCATGGCCATGATCGCCCGCCAGTGCCCGGATGTCCGGGTGGTGGTCACGGACGTGGACGCCACGCGCATTGCCGCGTGGGCCGCCGGCCAGCCGCCGATCTTCGAGCCCGGCCTGGCGGAGATCGTGCGTGCCGCGCTGAACCGCAACCTCTTCTTTTCCTCCGACATCGCCCGGGGCATCGCCGAGGCGCAGATGGTCTTTGTCAGCGTCAACACGCCCACCAAGACGTTCGGCCAGGGGGCCGGGCGCGCCTCGGATCTCCAGTATTATGAAAAAGCCGCCCGGCAGATCCTCGAGCACGCGACGCAGGATTTGATCGTGGTGGAAAAGAGCACGCTGCCGGTGCGCACGGCGGAAGCCATGGATAGCATCCTGAAGTCCGGGCGGAAGGATGTCCGCTTCGAGGTGCTGTCCAACCCCGAGTTTCTCGCCGAGGGCACGGCGATCCAGGACCTGGAGCATCCGGACCGGGTGCTGATCGGCGGCCACGACACCCCGGCCGGCCGCCGGGCGCAGGCGGTGCTGGCGGAGATCTATGCGCGCTGGGTGCCGCGCGAGCGCATCCTGACCACCAACATCTGGTCCAGCGAACTCTCCAAGCTCGTGGCCAACGCCTTCCTGGCCCAGCGCATCAGCTCCATCAACAGCATCTCCGCCCTGTGCGAGGCCACGGGCGCCGACGTGGAGGAAATCTCCCGCGCCATCGGCATGGATTCACGCATCGGCCCCAAGTTTCTCCGCGCCAGCGTGGGCTTCGGCGGCTCCTGCTTCCAAAAGGACATCCTGAACCTCGTGTATCTCGCGGAAAGCCATGGGTTGCGGGAGGTGGCCGAGTATTGGGACCGGGTGGTGGCGCTGAATGATTACCAGAAGAGCCGGTTTGTCCGCGCGATCGTGGCCCGGATGTTCAACACCATCGCGGGCAAGCGGATTGCGGTGTTCGGCTTTGCGTTCAAGGCCGACACCGGCGATACGCGCGAAAGCCCCGCCATCCGCGTGTGCCGCGATCTGGCGGCCGAACGCGCCCGCGTAGTCGTCAGCGACCCCTACGCGCTGGATAATGCCCGCCGCGAGCTGGCGGATCTCGGCGCGGCCGTGGGCTACGAGCCCGATCCCTATGCCGCCGCCCGGGGCGCGCACGCCCTGGCGGTGCTCACCGACTGGCGGGACTACCGGATGCTGGATTATGCCCGTATCTTCGCCGACATGGAGAAGCCGGCCTTTGTTTTCGATGGACGCAATGCCCTCGACCACCGCGCGCTGTTCGACCTGGGTTTCAATGTCTTTCCGATCGGCAAGCGGAGTTACAGTCATTTGTGAGGTGCGGGCGGCGTGGTACACGTGGAGAAGACGCTGGTGGAGAGCGGAAATTATTGGTCATTGGGGCTGTTTGCCGCCGCGGTGGTCGGCCTGGTGGTGGGAACGATCGCCGTCGCGTACCTGCTGGGACAACGCCACGCGGAGCGGGCGACGGGCATCCCTTTCGAATCGGGCATACCGCCCACCGGGTCAGCGCGACTGCGCTTCTTTGCCGAATTCTACTTGATCGCCATGTTCGCCGTCATTTTCGACTTGGAGTCCGTTTTTATTTTTGCCTGGGCGGTGGCGGTGCGCGAACTGGGCTGGGCCGGTTACGCGGAAGTGCTGATCTTTAGCGGCGTCCTGCTGGCGGCCTTGGCCTATCTCTGGCGGGCCGGCGCCCTGAACCTGGGAAACCCCGGCCGCGCCCCGGCCATGCGGTATGCAGAAAGGCAGGCGTCTGGTGACACGGCCGCCCGCTGACATACCCTCCCAGCCGCCGGCGGACAACCCTCTGGAACAGGTCCGCCACAGCGTGCTCCTGACCAGCCTCCAGCGCGCGCTAGCGTGGGGGCGCCAGCACTCCATCTGGCCGTTCAACTTCGGCCTGTCCTGCTGTTTTGTCGAAATGGCCACCAGCCTCACCAGCCGCTACGACATCGCGCGGTTCGGCGCGGAAGTCATCCGGGGCACGCCACGCGAGGCGGACCTGATGGTGGTGGCCGGCACGGTTTTCATCAAAATGGCGCCCGTGGTGCAGCAGTTGTACGAACAGATGATGGAACCGCGCTGGGTCATCTCCATGGGTTCCTGCGCCAATTCGGGCGGCATGTACGACATCTACAGCGTTGTGCAGGGCGTGGATAAATTCCTGCCGGTGGACGTGTATATTCCGGGTTGCCCGCCCAGTCCGGAGGCGTTCATGGAAGGACTGGGGCTGTTGTCCCGGGCGATCGGCCGGGAACGGCGCCCGTTGAGCTGGAGGGTGGGCGCGCAGTCGGTGACGCGGCCGGAATTGCCCATCCAGCGGGATGTGAAACGACCGGGACGGCAGCAGCAGACCACGCTGCCGGCGCCCGACCACGTGTGACGCGCGGGCGGCCGACGGGATCCAGGGAATGAACGCGATGCAGGATATTGTGCCGGAATTGCAGGGCCGCTTCGCCGACGCGCACCTCCGACCGCAAGCCACCCGCGATGGCCTGCCGACGATGTGGGTCGGCGCCGACCGGGCGCACGACGTACTGCGGTATCTCCAGTCGGAAGCGCTCCGGCCCTACCGCATGCTGTACGATCTCACAGCCATTGACGAACGCCAGCGAATCCACCGCGCCGACCAGCCCGCGGGCGGCTTCACGGTGGTCTATCACCTGTTTTCCTTCGATCGCAAGGCAGACGTTCGCCTCAAGGTGCCGGTGCCGGGCGAGGATCCCCGCGTATGCACGGTGACGGATCTATGGCCCGCCGCCAACTGGTACGAGCGCGAAGTGTGGGACATGTTCGGCATCGCGTTCGCGGACCACCCGCGCCTGACGCGGATTCTGATGCCGCCCTGGTGGGAGGGCCATCCCCTGCGCAAGGAGCATCCCGCGCGCGCCACCGAGCTGGGGCCGTTCCGCATGCCGGGCGCCACGCAAGCCGCGCTCGAAGACCGCCTCCAGTTCCGGCCGGAGGAATGGGGCCTGCCGTCGCAGGACGCGGACACAGAGTTTATGTATTTGAACATCGGTCCCAACCATCCCGGCACGCATGGCGTGCTGCGGCTGGCGCTGCAACTGGACGGCCAGCGGATCATGGATCTGGCGTGCGATATCGGCTTCCATCACCGCGGAGCCGAAAAAATGGGCGAGCGGCAGACCTGGCACACCTTCATTCCGTACACCGACCGCATTGATTACGTGGGCGGCGTGATGAACAACTTCCCCTATGTGCTCGCGGTGGAAAAGCTGGCCGGGATCGAAGTCCCCGAGCGGGCCCAGGTCATCCGCATCATGCTGGCGGAGCTGTTTCGCATCATCAGCCACCTCGTGTACTACGGCACGTTCAGCCAGGATCTTGGCGCCATGTCGCCGGTTTTTTACATGTTCAACGATCGCGAGCGCGCCCTGGATATCGTCGAGGCTATCACCGGCGCGCGCATGCATCCGGGCTGGTTCCGCATCGGCGGCGTGGCCCAGGACCTGCCGGCGGGCTGGGAGCGGCTGGTGCGCGATTTCCTCGACTATCTGCCGCGGCGGCTGGACGAATACGACCGCGTGGTGCTGCGCAACCGGATCTTTCAGGACCGCACGCGCGGGATCGGCGCGCTCACGGCGGACGAGGCCCTCGCCTGGGGCGCCACGGGGCCCCTGCTGCGCGCGTGCGGCCTGGCCTGGGACTTCCGCAAGCAGACGCCGTACGGCGGCTATGACCGGTTCGAATTCGACATCCCCACCGGCCGGCAGGGCGATGCGTATGACCGCGCGACGGTCCACGTCGAGGAGATGCGCCAGAGCCTGCGGATCATCGCGCAATGCCTCCAGCACATGCCGCCGGGCCCGTACAAAGCCGCGCATCCGCTGGCGATGCCGCCGCCCAAGGAGCGCACGCTGCACGACATCGAAACCCTGATCCACCATTTTGTGGGCGTGAGCTGGGGTCCCGTCATTCCGCCGGGCGAGGCCGCCGTCCGGGTCGAGGCCGCCAAGGGCGCCAACAGCTATTACCTGATCAGCGACGGCGGCACCACGGCCTATCGGACGCGCATCCGCACGCCGTCGTTTGCGCACCTGCAACTGTTGCCGCGGCTGTGCCGGGGCCTGACGGTTTCGGACCTGATTGCCATTCTGGGGAGTTTGGATTATGTGCTGGCGGATGTGGACCGGTAGGAAAAGATGGAAGGTTGAAGGTTGAAGGATGAATGCAGAAATATGCTGACCGAACAGGAACAACAGGCGATTGCCGAGGAGCTCCGGCATTATCCGCAACCGCGCGCGGCCGTGTCGGAAGCCCTGAAGATCGTGCAGCGCCACCGCGGCTGGGTCTCGGACGAGAGCGTCCGGGACATCGCCGCCGCGCTGAGCCTGACGCCGGACGAGGTGGACAGCATCGCCACGTGCTACAGCATGATCTTCCGGCGGCCGGTCGGCCGGCACGTCATCCTGCTCTGCGACAGCGTGAGCTGCTGGATCATGGGCGCCAATCCGCTGCAGGCGCAGGTGGGCGCGTTGCTGGGCATCGGGCCGGGGGAGACGACCGCGGACGGCCGGTTCACCCTGCTGCCCTGCGCGTGCCTCGGGGCCTGCGACCGCGCGCCGGCGATGATGATTGACGACGACCTGCACGTGGACCTGGTGCCGGAAAAACTGGGGGAGTTGCTGGAGCGGTATGCTTAGGGAGAAAAGACAAGTAGTCAGGAGCCAGAAGTCAGGAGTCAGCATCAAGAAGAGGAATGGCCACCTGCGCAAGGTTAATTATTTGTCATGCTGCATTCTGAATTCTGACTTCCTTTTATGTTACGAACATGGAACGCCCCCTGACACAGCATATCCGCCCGGATCGCGAGCCGCTGACGCTGCGGGAGTATGAGCAGGTCGGCGGGTACCAGGCCGCGCGCCGGGCGCTCCAGGCGGCGCCGCGGGAGGTGACGGAACAGGTGCTGAAAAGCAACCTCCGCGGGCGGGGCGGCGGCGGCTTCCTGACCGGCCAGAAGTGGAGCTTGGTCCCGCCGGACGATCACAACGGCCCGAAGTACCTCGTGATCAATGCCGACGAGATGGAGCCGGGCACCATGAAGGACCGCTGGCTGCTGGAGGGTCAGCCGCATCAGCTCCTCGAAGGGGTGCTGCTCAGCGCCTATGCCATTCAAGCCCGCGTGGCCTACATCTTTCTGCGGTGGGACTATAAACTCGCGGCCCGGCGTCTGCAGCAGGCGCTGGCCGAGGCGTACGGGCAGCGGCTCCTGGGCGCGAACATCCTCGGCACGCCGTTCTGTCTGGACGTGCACGTGCACACGAGCGCGGGGCGCTACATGTGCGGCGAGGAAACCGGCCTGCTGAATGCGCTGGAGGGGCGGCGCCCAACCCCGCGGAGCCGGCCGCCTTTTGCCGTCACCTGCGGGCTGTGGGGCCGCCCCACGGCGATCAACAACGTCGAGACCCTGTGCTGCGTGCCGCATATCGTGCAGCGCGGCGGGGAGTGGTTCCGGGCGCTGAGCCGCTCGCCGGACGACGGCGGTACGAAAATCTACGGCGCCAGCGGCCGGTTGCGGAAGCCGGGGCTCTGGGAACTGCCCCTGGGCACGACGGCGCGCGAGATTCTCATGGAGCACGCCGGCGGCCTGGCTGACGGTTACCGGTTCCGGGGCCTGCTGCCCGGTGGCGCGTCCACGGACTTCCTGGTCGAACAGCATCTGGATGTAAAGCTGGATTTCGCGTCGGTCGAAAAGGCCGGCAGCCGGCTCGGTACCGGCACCATGGTGGTGCTGGACGACCGGACGTGTCCGGTGGGGCTGGTGCTGAACCTGATGCAGTTTTTCGCGCGCGAGTCGTGCGGCTGGTGCACCCCCTGCCGGGAGGGCCTGCCGTGGCTGGCGCGCACGCTGCAGGCGCTGGAGGATGGACTGGGCACGCCCGCCGACCTGGACGTGCTCGAGGCCCACGTACGCGCCATCCGGCCGGGACACACGTTTTGCGCGCTGGCGCCGGGCGCCATGGAGCCGCTGGGCAGCGCGCTGAAGTACTTTCGCCCGGATTTTGAGCGGCATGTCGCGGACCGCCGTTGCCCCTGGAGGGCGGGATGATCACGATCTACGTCGAGAACCAGCCGTATGCGGTCGAAGCGGACGACCGAAACCTGCTCGCCGTGTGCCTCTCGCTGGGTTTCGACCTTCCGTACTTTTGCTGGCATCCGGCCTTGCATTCGGTGGGCGCCTGCCGGCAGTGCGCCGTGAAGCTGTTCAAGGACGAGAACGATAAGAAGGGTCGCCTGATCATGGCCTGCATGACGCCGGTGAAGGACGGGCTGCGCATTTCGGTGGCCGATCCCGAGGCGGTCGCGTTTCGCGCGGGCGTCATCGAGTGGCTCATGGTCAATCATCCGCACGATTGTCCGGTCTGCGACGAGGGCGGCGAGTGCCATCTGCAGGACATGACGGTCATGACCGGGCACGTGCACCGGCGCTACCGGTTCACCAAGCGCACGCATCGCAATCAGGACCTCGGGCCGTTCCTCCACCACGAGATGAATCGTTGCATCCAGTGTTATCGCTGCGTGCGCTTCTATCGCGATTACGCCGGCGGACGCGACTTCGACGTGCTAGGCTGGCACGACGACGTGTACTTCGGCCGGCACGCGGACGGCGTGCTGGAGAACGAATTCAGCGGCAACCTCGTGGAGGTTTGTCCCACGGGAGTCTTTACGGACAAGACGCTGAAGCAACATTCCGTCCGCAAGTGGGATCTGCAGACCGCCCCCTCGGTCTGCGTTCATTGCAGTCTCGGCTGCAATACGCTGGCCGGCGAGCGCTACGGCACGTTGCGGCGCATCCTGTCCCGGTATCATCAGAGCGTCAATGGCTACTTCCTCTGCGACCGCGGGCGGTACGGCTATGAATTCGTCAACAGTCCGCGGCGCATCCGGCAACCTGTGTTGCGCGGGGCGGACGGAGCCCGGCCGGCAGCCAGCCCGGCGGCGGCCATGGCGCGCGCCGCCGGGATCATCGCCGGCGGCAGGGTCATCGGAATCGGCTCGCCGCGCGGCTCGCTGGAAGGCAATTTTGCCCTGCAGCAACTGGTGGGGCCGGACCGCTTTTTCCACGGCGTGTCCGACCAGGAACTCGGGCTGGTCCGGCTGACGCTCGCGATCGCGCGGCAGGGCCCCGCTCCGCTGGCCTCTCTGCGGGAGGCCGGCGAGAGCGACGCGATTTTCGTGCTTGGCGAGGATGTCACCAACACGGCGCCCATGCTGGCCCTGGCCGTGCGCCAGGCGGTCGGCCGCCAACCCACCGCCCTTGCCGAGCAAAAGCGCATCCATCCTTGGGAAAGCCTGGTGGTCCGGGACGCCGTCCAGCAGGCGAAGGGGCCCTGTTTTATTGCCAGCGCGGATCAGACCAAGTTGGATGATGTCGCCACGGCGATGTATCGTGGGACACCCGATGACCTGGCGCGCCTGGGTTTTGCCGTCGCGCACGCGCTGGATGCATCGGCTCCCGGCGTGCCCGACCTGGCGCCCGACGTGGCCAGCCTAGCCCGGCGCATCGCCGACGGCCTGCTGGCGGGCCAGCGGCCCCTGGTGATGAGCGGCACGGGCCTTGCGAGCGCGGCGCTGCTGCAGGCCGCCGCCAACGTCGCCGGGGCGCTGACGAAAGCCGGCCGGCCGGCCAAGCTGTGTTTCGCCGTCCCCGAATGCAACAGCGTCGGAACCGCCTTGTTCGAGGGCGGCGGCCTGGAGTCCGCGCTCGCGGCGCTGCGCCAGGGCGCCGCGGACACGGTCATCATCCTCGAAAACGATCTGTACCGCCATCTGCCCGCGGCGGTGGCGGCCGAGCTCTTGGCCGCCCCGCATGTGGTCGTCCTCGATCACCTGGCCACCGCCACGACCGCGGCGGCGGAGGTCGTGCTGCCCGCCGCGACGTTCGCGGAAGGCAGCGGCACGCTCGTCAACAACGAAGGGCGTGCCCAGCGGTTTTTCCAGGTCTACGTGCCGGACGGCGACATCCGGGAAAGCTGGCGTTGGCTGGCCGAGCTGATGGCGGCCGCCGGCCGGGCGCCGGCCGAGCCCTGGCCGAATCTGGACGCGATCCTCGCCGCGCTGAGCGCGGCGGTACCGGTCTTCGAGGGCCTGCGTGAGGTTGCGCCGCCGGCGGAGTTCCGGATGGACGGCCAGAAGATCCCGCGCCAGCCTGCGCGCTACAGCGGCCGGACCGCGCTAACGGGCAATCGGGATGTCCATGAGCCCAAGCCGCCCGACGACGCGGACTCGCCGCTGGCTTTCTCCATGGAAGGTCAGCCCGGCCATCCGCCGCCGGCGCTGATCCCCCGGTACTGGGCGCCGGGCTGGAATTCGGTGCAGGCGTTGAATAAGTTCCAACAGGAAGTCGGCGGCCCATTGCAGGGCGAGACGGCGGGCCGGCGGCTGCTGGCCACGGCGTCCGCGTCCGCGCCCGCTTATTTCACGGCGGTGCCGCCGGCATTTGTCGCGCGGGCGAGCGAGTGGCTTTTCATTCCGGCCTACCATATCTTCGGGTCCGAGGACTTGAGCCTCGAGGCCCCCGGCGTGGCCCAACGGGCTCCGCGGCCGTATGTACAGGTGAACGGCAGCGACGCGGAGCGACAGGGCTGGGTGGAGGGCCAGGAGGTGGCGGTGGTCATCGGGGACGCAGTCCAGCGCCTGTCCGTGCGGCGGTCGGCGCACCTGCCGTCCGGCGTCGCGGCCCTGCCGGCCGGCCTGTCCGGCCGGCCGTGGCTACCCTTGCCGGGGTGGGGCACCATTTCATCGGAGGCGCCAGCAGTTCTCATTATGGGTAGATCGGACCGATTCTTGCCCGGAGTGGAACGTGTAAACGTTCCGAAAGCGACCGGAACCGTTACCGATTCCGCTCCAGAAGAAACCATCATGCGAATTGCTGCAGAGCCGCCGCCTCCTGTGAGCGGGGTTTCTGCTACTCTGCGAAGTAGGCCTTCGCTACGAAGCACGAGCAGCCCCGCGTCTCCACGCGCGCCGGAGGTGCCGCCGTGAGCGCGACCCTGTATCAGGTGCTGGTCATCTTCGGCGTCCTGTTCGGGCTTTTCGGGATGGGCGCGGGCCTGACGTGGGCCGAGCGCCGGGTGCTGGCGCTGTGGCAGGACCGCTATGGACCCAACCGCGTCGGACCGTTCGGGCTCCTGCAGGTGGTGGCGGATATGATCAAGATCTTGTTCAAGGAGGACTGGATCCCGCCGTTTGCCGACAAGCCCGTGTTCCTGTTGGCACCCGCCATGATCATGGTGGCCACGCTGATGTCCTTCGCGGTGGTGCCGCTGGCGCCGAATGTGGAGATTGCCAACCTCAACATCGGGCTGCTGTTCTTCCTGGGCATGTCGTCCCTCTCCGTGTACGGCATTGCCCTGGCCGGCTGGTCGTCGAACAATAAATATGCCCTGCTGGGCAGCTTGCGCGCCACGGGGCAGATGCTGAGCTACGAGGTCTTCATGGGCCTCGCGCTGATGGGCGTCGTGGCGCAGGCGGGCTCGTTCGGGCTGCGGGACATTGTCCTGGCGCAGCGCGGGCTGTGGTTCGGCGTGCCGCAAGTTCTGGGCCTGACGGTTTTTTTCATCGCGGGCCTGGCGGAGACGCGCCGCATTCCGTTCGATCTACCCGAGGCCGAAAGCGAACTGGTGGCCGGCTTTCACACGGAGTACTCGGGCATGAAATTCGCGATGTTCTTCCTGGGCGAGTACATCGCCATGACGCTGATTTGCGCCCTGACCGTGACGCTGTTTCTCGGCGGCTGGCTGGGGCCGTGGCTCCCGCCCCTCGTTTGGTTTCTGCTGAAGACGGCGCTGCTGCTGGTCCTGTTCATCCTGATCCGGGCTTCGCTGCCGCGCTTGCGTTACGATCAGTTGATGGAACTGGGCTGGAAGCGGATGCTGCCGCTGGCCCTGCTGAATCTGATCGTCACCGGGGCCGTGATCCTGTGGCGGAAGGGTGGGTGAGGGGGAGTCGGGGAGAAGTCAGAGGTCAGAGATCAGTGATCAGAAGGCAGGAGACAGGAGACAGAAGTCGGGAGACAGTTATCAGTCATCAGTAGTCAGAATCAAGAAAGAGGCCGATAAATTGTTGGAGACCTATGCGCATAGCATTCTACATTCTGACTTCTGACCTCTGACTTCTGACCTTATCCACCCGAGAGACCGAGAGAAAAGCAAAGGCAGAGGAAATAAAAAGAAGATGTTCAGTATTTTGAGATCCATGTGGGGCGTGTT
>CAIQIC010000307.1 GCA_903871765.1 uncultured Lentisphaerota bacterium | reverse complement strand
CTCCCGCAGCGGATAGAGGTTCCCCACCCGCAGGATCACGGAGAACACGATGCCGACGAACGTGGCGGAATAGGCGAGGAAGCGGCTGACGCCCGCGCCGAAGGTGGAGATCAGGATGAACGCCAGAATCGTCAACGCCAAGCCGCAGTAGAGCGGCAGGTCGAAAAAGATGTCCAGGTTCTCCAGTCGCTTGAGCTTGAGCGCGGTATCGGCGCCGGCGTCCTGCTCGATTTCACGGAGCTTGCGCCGCGCGAGCCACCAGCAGGTGCCCTGTACGATCAGGATCACCGCCAGCAGGATGAGCAGCGAAGCCGTCTGATTCTGTTCCCGGAAGCCGGCAGCCGCGCCGACCGTCCCGGCGCCCGCGCCGCCGATCTCCGCGGTGTCGCCGGCGGGACTGGACGAGGGCGCGATCGCCGGCAGCACCAGGAGCAGGCCGAGGGCCACGGCGGACAACGCAATGCCGAGCCAGTAGATACCGCGCACCCGCTCCGCGGGCGCGTTGGCCAGCGGTGTCACGTTGACGAACTTATCCCGGAACAACCGCCACGGAATCAGCAGGGCCAGGATCGCGCCGCACAGGAGGGTTACGGCCAGGTACTTGCCCCACACCACCAGGGCGCCAAACTGCGCCATCTGCTCCTGCCACCAGCGGCTGCCCGTGGCGCCGATCAGCGGCGGTGCGGGGAGCCGCGCCTTGTTCAGTGCCGCCGCCGGCAGCGTTGGGTGGCCGATCACCAGCAGCATGCCGGCCGGTCCCTTGCGCAGGGCGGCGCTCAGGTTGTCCAAGCCCTTCGAACCCTGCTGCATGACGAAAGCGATGCAGCGGGCGTCCAGATCCAGCATCTGGGCGTCGGAGACCGCCAGCAGTTGCGCCAGTTTGCGGGCGCTGCGCGGCGCCGCCGAGGCCATCCGCGTCAGGATCTTGACCTGGTCCACGCTTTCGGCGCTGTGCAGCAGGAGGGCGAATTCCGCCCACGTCTTGCATTGCCGGGCCAACTGATAGACCGGCATGACGGATTCCTGCACGGCTGGCAGCGCCTGGGCGTTGTTGTTGGAGGCGTGGGCGAATTGCAGCGCCAGAGCCAGTTGCTGCGCTAGTTGGGCATGCAGGGCGCCGGTCTGATGCGCCGTGGCGATCAACTGCAGCGCCGGTCCCGCGGTCGGGAAAAATTCGGCGACCGGCCGGGTCTCGCGCACCAGCTTGAGCAGCACATCCTGCTCGGCCGCCGGGGCCGCCACAACCACGCCGCCGCCGTACACGAAGAAGTCGGCGACGGAATTGCCCGCCAGGCTTTCGAACCAATTGACGCCGCCGGGCACCAGGCCCAGCCCCAGCGCTTGCAAGCGCCCGAGCGGCGAGGTGTCCTTCTGGAGCGCCGCCAGGTAGCCTTCGCGCTGTTGCCGGGCGTCGGCCTGGCCAGCGGCCGGCTGTTCGAGGCTATGGTCCAGCAACAGAAGGGCGGTGCTCCGGCGGCCCGCGTTCCAGGCCACGGTGGCGGCGGCGGGGAAGTCGTAATCCGGCAGGCGCACATAAGCTGTCTCCGGCCGCTCGGACAGCGGGTCCGGCAGTTGCAGCATCGTAAAGATGGCGCCGCCCAAACACATCATGGTCAGCCAACGAATGAGTTTCATGCCTGTTGCTCCTCTCCGCTACGCGTCAATACAAAAACGGCCGTGCGCGCACGCCAGGCGGGCCACCACCTGACGGTCCCCCGGCGGCCGAGGAACACGCTTTGCTTGATCCGTGCGCCCTGTTGCCGGGCAAAGGCGCAAAACTGGTCCAGGGTGATGCTGCGCACGCGCGGTTCGCCGGAAACCAGCGTGGAACCCGCGCCGGCGCCGCACAGCGCCCGCCACCGCGCGCGCCAAAAGCCGGCGTTGTCGAAGGTGATCACCGCGTGCCGGCCGACGCGCAGCATCTCGTTGGTCACGGGCACGGGATCGTTCAGATAGGCCAGCGTCTGGCTGAGAATCACCACGTCAAACGAACCGTCCGAATAATCCGCCAGCCCTTCCTCGATGTTGCCGTGGCGCACGGACAATCCACGCGCAATGCAGGCGCACACGTTTTCCTCGCTGATTTCCACGCCGCGGGCGGTAGCCTGTTGCTCGGCCACCAAGCGCGCCAGCAGGGCCCCATCGCCGCAACCGAGGTCCAGCACCCGGGTGCCGGCCGGCACCAGGCCCACGATGGTATCTAAATCCTGCCGTCCTGTATGGCGCATGGTTAAGCTGCTATCTTCTGTTGCACGGCGTGCAAGGTCAAATCAATTCTCTTCAGCCAATTCTCTTCAGCAAGGCAGGGGCGCATCTCCGATTCTGGGTATGCCTCCCAGCGACACCTTGCTGGCCCCGCCCGTAGCGCTCTGGCGAAGGCGGGTGTCGCTGGGGGCGGCAAAGACTGAGCTGATCATTTTGCGACCCTCACAATAGACTCTCCGGCCGGATAGTCTATTGTGAGGGTCCTGAAAAGGCGTGCGCGTGGAGCGCCGCTGTTGATCCGCCGTTCCTGCCGCCGCCGGGCGGGGGCGCCGTTCGGGTCGAAAAAGAAAATGCACCGCCGCGCTTGACAATTTTCGCCGGCCGCATATACTACACAATGTCTATGGTAATTATGGTGTATTGATATGCGACGCCTGCGAAAAAAAGGGGGGGTGGCGGGCCGGCCGGCGGGTGTGCGGCCGAGGGCCCCGGCCGTTGTTCTCAAGTCGGGCAGCGGACTGGCGGTGACCACCAAGGGCCGGTACGGCTTGCGTCTGATGATCGAGCTGGCGCGGCAGGCCAGCGCGCAGGCCGTGACGCTGGGCGACCTGGCCCGGCGGCTGAAGGTCTCGGAAAAATATCTCTGGCACGTGGCGCGGCTGCTGGCGGCGGCCAAGCTGCTCCAGGCCGAGCGGGGCGCGCATGGCGGCTACCGGCTGGCGCGCGTGCCCGAAAACATCACCATGTTGGAGATGGTCGAAGCGCTGGAGGGCCCCTGCCAGCTCGTGCCCGCCGCCGAACACGGCCAGGGCCCGGCGGGCTTCGCCTGGCGCGAGGTGGAGACCGCGCTGCGCCAGAAATTGCAGTCGCTGCGGCTGCGCGCCATCCTGGACCTCCACGCGGCGCACGCCGGCGCGCTCAGTTATGTGATTTGACCGATCTGCAAACCAATAAAGAAAGGAATCCGCATCATGGCAACCCAAAAACTGAACACGCTGGCCGTACACGCCGGCCAGCAGGCCGACCCGACCACCGGCGCGCGCGCCGTGCCGCTCTATCAGACCACGTCCTACGTGTTCAAGAGCACCGAGCATGCCGCCAACCTGTTCGCGTTGAAGGAATTCGGCAACATCTATACGCGCCTGATGAATCCGACGACCGACGTCTTCGAGCAGCGCATCGCGGCCCTCGAGGGTGGCACCGGCGCGCTGGGCGTGGCGTCCGGCCAGGCGGCGATCAGCTACGCGCTGCTCGCCATCACGCGGCTCGGCGACGAGATCGTCGCGGCCAACAACCTGTATGGCGGCACCTACCAGTTGTTTCATTATACGTTTCCGAAGCTCGGCCGCACGGTCAGGTTTGTGGACTCGCGCGACCCGGCGGCGTTCAAGGCGGCGATCACGCCCAGGACGCGCGCGATGTACGCCGAGACCATCGGCAACCCGAAGCTCGATGTGCCGGATTTCGAAGCGCTCGCCAGGATCGCCCACGACGCCGGCATCCCGCTGGTGGTGGACAACACCGTCGGCATCGGGTTGGTCCGGCCGATGGACTACGGCGTGGACATCCTGGCCAATTCGGCCACGAAATACATCGGCGGGCACGGCACGAGCATCGGCGGCGTGATCGTGGACTCCGGCAAGTTCAAGTGGAACAACGGCAAGTTCCCGGAATTCACCGAGCCGGATCCCAGCTACCACGGACTGGTCTATTGGGACGCGTTCTCGAACGTGCCGGGGATGGGCAACATGGCGTTCATCATCAAGATCCGCGTCACGCTGCTGCGCGACCTCGGCGCGTCGTTGAGCCCGTTCAATGCCCGCGAGTTCCTGCTGGGTCTCGAGACGCTGCCGCTGCGGCAGGCGCGCCATTCCGAGAACGCGCTCGCGGTGGCCCGCTGGCTCAAGCAACACCCGCTCGTCAAGTGGGTCGTCTATCCCGGTCTCGAGGATCACCCCGACCACAAGATCGCGGCGAAATATCTCAAGCGCGGCTTCGGCGGTCTCGTCGGCTTTGGCATCCACGGCGGACTGGAGGCCGGCAAGAAGTTCATCAATGCGGTTCAGTTGCTGTCCCACGTGGCCAACATCGGCGACGCGAAGAGCCTGGTGATCCATCCGGCCTCGACGACGCACCAGCAATTGACGCCCGAGGAGCAGACGGCCACCGGCGTCACCCCGGACTATATCCGGCTGTCGGTGGGACTCGAAGACGTGGAAGACATCCAGGCGGATATTGACCAGGCGCTGAAAAAGGCCGTGGCGTAACCGCGCACCCGCGCGGGAGGGAGGGGCGAATGAACGATCGCCCGCGAAATAAATTGACGGTCCGGGAGATGCGGGAGATCAACCGTCATCATCTCCGGCCGTCGCGGTTGATCGCCGTGCAGGTGCACGACAGCATCCACCAGGCGATCAACCTGATGCAGGTCTACGGGGTGTCGCAACTGCCGGTGCTGGAGGGCGACCGGATGATTGGCAGCCTCGACGAGCGCACCCTGATGCACCGCCTGCTGGAAGCCGCGCACTGCCTGTGGGGCGAGGTCTACAATTACCTGCAGCCGCCCCTGCCGAGCCTGGAGGAAGAGGCCGCGGTGGAGGATTTGTATCAACTGCTGCAGGCCGGCGCGACGGCCGTCATCGTCACCCGCGCGGGCGCGCCGGTCGGCATCGTCACGCCGGCGGACGTCGTCGCGCTCAAAGTGTACAGCGTGCCGCCGGACTATGACATATGAAGGCGTGGTCGCCGGCCCGGAGCAAACAACCCGGAATGCATACCCGCCAACGTACAGGGGAGAAAAAAAGATGAGCAAAATATACAGCGATAACTCGCAGTCCATCGGCCACACGCCGCTGGTGAAGTTGAACCACGTGACGCAAGGCGCCCGGGCGACCGTGCTGGCCAAAATCGAGGGCCGCAATCCGGCGTACTCGGTCAAATGCCGCATCGGCGCGTCCATGATCTGGGACGCCGAGCAGCGCGGCGTGCTGAAACCCGGCGTCGAAATCGTCGAGCCGACCAGCGGCAACACCGGCATCGCGTTGGCCTACGTGGCCGCCGCGCGCGGCTACCAGTTGACGCTGACCATGCCGGAAACCATGAGCATCGAGCGCCGGCGCGTGCTCGCGGCGCTGGGCGCGCAGGTCGTGCTGACGCCCGGCGCGGAAGGCATGAAAGGCGCCATCCAGCGCGCGGAGGCCCTGGCCGCCTCCGATCCGCAGCGCTGGTTCCTGCCGCAGCAGTTCAAGAATCCGGCCAACCCGGCGATCCACGAAAAAACCACCGGACCGGAAATCTGGAACGATACCGACGGCCGCGTGGACGTGCTGGTCTGCGGCGTCGGCACCGGCGGTACTATCACCGGGATCTCGCGCTTCCTAAAAAAAACCAAACTGGCGAAGCTGTTGTCCGTGGCGGTCGAGCCGCAGGAAAGCCCGGTCATCTCCCAGAAGCTCGCCGGCCAGGAACTGAAGCCCGGTCCGCACAAGATCCAGGGCATCGGCGCCGGCTTCATCCCCGACACGCTGGACTTGACGCTGGTGGACCGCGTGGAGCAGGTGGAAAGCGCCGCCGCCATCGCCATGGCGCGGCGGCTGATGCGCGAGGAAGGGCTGTT
>CAIQIC010000306.1 GCA_903871765.1 uncultured Lentisphaerota bacterium | reverse complement strand
AGGCCCATCCGCGCACAAGCCCAGGCAACCGCAAGTGGAAACGCGCACACAACCCTGGAGCCCAGGATGCTGACGCACCCGCTCCTTGAGCCGTACACCCAACTCGGCCGCGCCACCATCCGCGCAGGATTTGCGGGCGCCTTGCCGGTCGTTGACGCAGATAAATACGTGGCAGCGATACGGACTGGACTGCAATTGCATGGCCGGCCCCGGCCGCCAACTAGAAGCTGTAGCTGATTTTGATGGTGCCATTCCAGTCTTCGCTGCTGTGAATGGTCTTGCCACCATACAGGCCGAGGAGCCAGGCCGTATCCGCCGGCTTATACACCATACCGCCTTCAAACGTGATCGGCCGGCCGTCCGGCAAATCCTGATTCGAGCCGCCGATTTCCGTCAGCAGCGAAAACTCCTCGCTCAGATCCCAGATGAACGAGCCGGCTAGTACCACCGTGTCATCCTTGGTCATCGGATCGTTGTCCACCAGGTGCCGGACGCTCACGTCCACGGCCCAATGATAAACTTCATACGTCGTGGTGCCCACGGTGACGCCCGCGAAGACGGAGACGTCGCCCGATCCCAGGTTCTTGTCCTGATCGCCGGTCGGGAAACCCACGTCCACGTGCGGCATGATATAGGGAAACCGGAAAGCATCCTGGTAAGGAACCAGTTCCAGGCCCACGGTCACGTCGCCCAGACCCGACCGGTTGCCGTTAAAGCCCTGGTCCACCCGGATCTGCTTCACCGGTATGGTGACGTTGGCCGCCAGGTTGCCCAGCAGTCCGTAACGCAGATAGGGAGTTTCCTGGTAGTGCTTCTCGAATTCCAGCGCCTGCATGCCGATCAGGGCGCCGATTTCCACTTGGCCCTTCTCCGGCAGTTTGTTCTCCCGCGTCAGCAGGGTGCTCTCCGGTTCCGCCCACGCTGCGCCCGCCACGGCCACCATCATCACGCCGGTCATCCATTTCTTGATCATGTTCGGTTCTCCCTTGCGAAGCTGCTTATGCATCGCGCGGAACTATAACGCCGGCGGCTGGCCAAGGCTATCTATTTTTTCTTTCCGCCGACACCCGCCCCCTGGCCGGGCCGCACCGGCCGTTTCAGCCGCCTTCCAACCACTGGATATAGTCGCGCACGCCGTCCTCGAGCGCCGTGAATTCCGCCCTGTAGCCGGCCTTGCGCAGGCGGGTCACGTCCGCCGCGGTCCGGTTCTGATACTGCGCGCGGATGGCGTCGGGCATTTCGATGAACTCGATCTGCGGCTCGCGGCCCAGCGCGGCGAACACGGCCCGGGCCAGGTCGAGCCACGTCCGCGCCCGTCCGGTGCCGCAGTTGAACAGGCCGCCGCCCTCCGGCTGGTCGGCGAAAAACAGCGTCACGTCCACGGCGTCCTTGACCCAGAGGAAGTCGCGGAGCTGTTCGCCGTCCCGGTAGTCGGGATGCGTGGATTTGAACAGCCGGACCCGGCCGGTCTGGCGGATTTGACCCCACGCCTGATGGACCATGGAGCGCATGTCGCCCTTGTGCGCCTCGTGCGGGCCATACACGTTGAAATACTTGAGGCCGGTGATCTTGTCGAACAGGTCGTGGCGCAGCGCCCAGAGATCGAACAACTGCTTGGAGTAGCCGTACATGTTCAGCGGCCGCAGTTGCGGGATCAGCTCCGGGTCGTCGTCATAGCCGAGCGCGCCGTCGCCGTAGGTCGCGCCGCTGGAGGCATAGACGAAGCGGGCGTTGTGGTGCAGGCACCATTCGCACAGTTCGCGGGTAAACCGGTAGTTGTTGTCCACCAGGTAACTGGCATTGCGTTCCGTGGTCGAACTACACGCGCCGAGATGCAGCACCGCGTCCACCTCGCCCAGCGTGTCGTTCTGCAAGGCAAACCGGAAAGCGTCCTTCTCCCAGTAATCCGCAAAACGCAGCCCAACGAGGTTCTGCCACTTCGCGTCCGCGCCCAGTTCGTCCACCGCCAGGATGTCGTCGTCCCCGCGCGCATTCAGCGCCGCGATCACGTTGCTGCCGATGAAGCCCGCCCCGCCGGTGACGATGTATTTCCCGCCCATAAAACCCTATTTTATAATCTTAATTATTCTGACTTGCCAAGCCTTTTGCAAAACTCCTACGGACTCGTGCTTCGTCTTGTCCTGCGAAGCTTCCGGGCTTCGTGAGTTTTGCCAGAGCCGCCCCCAAGCCACCGCACCCAGTTGCCACGCGGAGCGGTCGCCACCATAGCGGAATCCCCCCGCTTGGCAAGTCTTTCAGCGGATTCACGGCGGCGGTTCGGTCGGGGCCGACAACTGCCGCAGGCGCGCGGTGAGTTCCGCCCGGATCGGCGCCGACAGCAGGGGCTGGCGAAGCGCTTGCCGGCAGACCTGCTCCGCGGCCATCCGCTGGCCGGCCCTGGTCAGCGCCTCCACCAGCAGCGGCCAGCCGGCTTCATAGGCCGGATGCTTCTGCAGGAGCGCCCGCAACATCTCGGCCGCCTCCGCCGGGCGGCCGCATTCCAGGAGATAATACGCGTGGGTGTAGGCATAGCGCGGCTCGGCCGGCAGCCATTCCGACGCCCGGCGGGACCAGTCCACCGCTTCGGCAACGCTGGTCCGCGCGGCGAGTACGCTGAGGTTATAGGCCGCCACCGCATTGGAGGCATCGAACTGCAGCGCCTTCAGGAACGACGCTCGCGCGCCGCTCAGGTCCCCTTTCTCGCCCAGCAGGAGCCCCAGGTTCAAGTGCGGGGCGGCGTTGCTCGGGGCCACGGCGATGGCCTGGCGCAGCAGGCGCTCGGCGTCGTCGTTATGCCCCTGCGCATTGCGCAGCAGGGACAGGTTGACCAGCGCGGGCAGATAATCGGGCCGCAACCGCAGCGCGTGGCCGTAGGCGGCCGCGGCGTTCGTCGGGTCCTGACGGGCCAGTTCATAATTGCCCACGTTGTACCAGGTGCCCGCGTCGTCGGGCCGCAGCCGGAGGGAGGTTTCGAGTTCCGCCGTGGCCCGGTCGAGCGCAACGCGGTCGCCCGCGGCCAGTCCGTCGCGGGGCAGCCCGGCCAGCGTCAGCGCCGCACGCACGCGCACCACGCGGACGCCGTCCCGCGCCGCGCGCAGCAGGGCCTGCGCCGTTTCGGAATCCATCTGGCCCGCCAGCGCCTCCGCGGCGGCCGCGCGCACCAGCGGCGAGGGGTCGGCCGCCAGCGCGCGCCGGAAGACCGGCAGCTTGGCCGGATCCGGACAGGCGGCCGCCAGCCGCAGCAGGGCCGCCGCGACGATTTCTTGGCGGTTGGTGCGGGCGAGGTACTCCAGCATGTCCGGCAGCCGCGTCCAGTCGCCGCGGCGCGCCGCGGCCACCAGGCCCGCCCAGTGCAGCGTGGGTGCGGGATAGGCGCGGTCCGGATGCCGGCGACGGACCTGCTCCAGCGTCCAGGCCGCCGTGCGATTCGTATGGCAGTTCAGGCAGGCGATCGGCGAGCCAAACTGCAGCGCGGCTTCCGGCAGCGGCGGGCGCATGGAGTGATCGCTGCGCCGCATGTTGGCGAACGCCGTGGTCGGCATGTGGCAGGCGACGCATGCGTTGCCCTTGGTCCCGGCGGCATGGCCGGAATGCGCCGGCGCCTGCGCCACGCGTTCCGCGTGGCACGGCAGACAGGCCCGATTGGCCTCTGCTGCGGTGAACAGGTACCGGCCGCTCGAGGTGTGGCAATGAAGGCAATCGAGCTGTCCGGCGCGCGCGCACGGGCTCAAGCCCCAACCGGTCATCGTGTAGTTCTCGCCGAAATCCCGGCCGTCGGGATAAAAGTCGGCGTGCTCCAGCGCGATCAGGTCGAAGTGATCGTAATAGCGCTCGCCGGGCTTGAAGGCGGCCGTCAGCGGCGCCAGGCGGGCGTGGCAGGCCGCGCACAGATCGTTACGCTGGGCATGCGTCATGGTCTTGGTGCGAATGATCTTCACATCCCGCGGCGGCCGGTTGGTGGGCGCCGCGCGGCACACCGCGACGTGCTCGGCGCCGGGGCCGTGACAGGTTTCGCAGTTGATGCCGGGCTCCGTCCACGTGGTCCGGTAGGTGTCGGCGGCGAGGTCATAGCGCGTCGCCAACTGGCTCACGTGGCAGCCGAAGCAGGCGGTATTAAAGGTATAGAGCCGATCGGTCCAGTCCAGCGCCTCGTCCTGACGTCCGACAAAATGGCGCACCCCGCTGCCGGGCACGTCGTACCAGCTTTTCTTCTGCACGTCGTAGCCGACCGGCAGCACCTGCAGCTTGCCCCGCTCCAACGGCGTCAGCAGATAATAGACGTTCTTGCCGCCCATGACGTGCGCGATGGGATAATCCCGCGTGCCGGCCGGACCGGTTTCCCGCACCACGCCCTGCTCCAGCACATAGCGGAAGTTCTTGGAGCCAATCTTGATCCCGGCGGCCTGCGGCTGTAGGCCGGGTCTCCGACCCGGCGCCTCCGCGCTGATCCCGACCGCCTGCGATTGTAGGCCGGGTCTCAGACCCGGCGGCGGCACCAAATTCGTCCGCGCCAGGGCTTCCGTGTAGGGCTGCATGGCCAGCCCGTGGTGCGAAGTGGACCATTTCCGGTAGAACTCCGCGTGGCAGCTCCGGCAGCTCCGCGACCCGGTAAACCCGCGCTCCGCCGTCGCGAACGGGCGGACCACGAGCAGCAGCGCCGCGGCGCACGCCGCCGCGCCGGCGGCCACCACCCAGGCAACGGATGTTTTTTTCACGCGCCCAATCCCCGCTCGCCGGTCGTGTTCTGCGAACGCAGAACGCAACCGCAACCGTACCGGAATCCGCCCGCTTGGCAAGCACTTCAGCCGCCGTCAATGCAACGGTGTGCAAATCCGTTCCCCGCTTGGAGCGGAACGTGTCAACGTTCCGGCCGTGCCCGGAGCAGCCTTCAGGCGGTAGGGCTCCTGAAATCAAAACCAATCAAGCCCAGAAAGGCGGTAGACAGAAAGAAATCGTGAGCGTATGATTTTTCAATGCCGGTTGTCTTCAGACACAAGGGCTATCGGAATGAACACTTTAGTGGCTGAACCTTGTGCCACACGGTTGCGTTTCGACGCAGACGTGATGTGGGTCGAATTGGCCGACGGGCGTCAATTGGGCGTTCCGCTGGCCTACTTCCCGCGACTTCTTCGGGCCACACCGGCCGTGCGGGACAAATACACGCTCAGCGGCGGCGGGACCGGAATCCATTGGGATGATCTGGACGAGGACATCTCTGTCCCCGCGCTGTTGTTGGGCGTGGGGGATCACACCCGAAAAGCGTCATGACAGAAACGGGCCGGCAACGGCAGCCACCGTGGCGGTGAAAGGCCATTCAGCGGAGTTCCGTAGGTGCTGTCGTTCCGGGTGATGGTGGCACTGATGCGAATGATGGCGAAGATGGCCGGCCTGCTGCTGGCGTGCCTGGCGTCCAGCTGCGCGACCGCCACGCGGGAGTATTTCGCCGACCGCGGCCGGGACGCCGCGGACATTTTTTCCGTCGGCATCGGCGCGGGAGTGGGCGCGCAAGCACGCGTGAGTATTCTGCATGCCGGTTTGCTTGTCCATTCGGACATGGTCGCGCTGCGCAGCGGCAGCTTGGTTGCTGGCGGCTTTGGGGTAGTGTCCAGATTATTTCGCACATTGGGTAGGCCGTTCTCATCGGTAGCTGGCAGTTGATCTGTTTGTTTGGCCCAAGGGGTACCCCTTGGGCCAAAAAGTTTACGCCGCCTGGT
>CAIQIC010000305.1 GCA_903871765.1 uncultured Lentisphaerota bacterium | reverse complement strand
GTGAATTTCAGCATGTCTCTATTCAAACGGCCAGACGGGATACGGAAATGCTTGTGGACGTTGGCTTTGGCCGGATTCATCATGTGTATTCCGGCAGTCTCCACGGCAGGCGCCGCGAAGACCATCATCTTCCGCAGCGATGATGCCGAAGCCTATTTCAGCACGGATCTGCTCAAGTACATCACCGATACGCTGATCACCAACAACATCCCGCAGACCATCGGCATCACACCGGCCAATACGTATGGTGAAACCCTTGGCGACGATCCAGCGGTCGTCGCGTATCTGAACGCCATCAAGGCTAACCCCAAGGTCGAACTGGCCTTGCACGGCTACCAGCATACCCTGAACGAGTTCGGCAGCCTGAATCTCTCCCAGGCGCAGGCTAAAATTGTCGCGGGTCTCGCCGTGCTGAATCAGACACTCGGCATCACGCCCGTCACGTTCATCCCGCCATACAACTCTTTCAACACCAACACGCTCACGGCCTGCAAGAACAAGGGCTTCACCCGTTTCTCCGCGGCCGACTACGACGACGCCAATGCCTGGGCCGAAGTGCCCACGGGGTTGCTGCATGTGCCGTCGACGGTGGATTTTCAAGATTGGGACGCCGGGGGCCAGGTCAAGAGCAGTGCGGCCATCATCCAGGAGGCCCAAAACAGCCTCGCCGCGTATGACGTCGCCGTCATCCAGATCCACTTCTGGGCCTTTGGTGACGATAATGGGGTTTTGGATCCGGTCGGTTATCAGACGCTGCTGGAGGTTCTCGGTTGGGTTCGCCAGCAGGCGAACGCGGGCGTTGCGCTCATGACCATCCAACAGTACGCGCAAATGAAGCTCATCGGGCTGAGCGGCAACCTGGCGTTTGGCAACGTCACCACCGGCGCCACGGCGACCGCCACACTGACCATCACGAACAGCGGCAGCGCGCCGTTGACAGTCAGCAGCATCAGTTACCCGGCCGGGTTCAGCGGCGCCTGGAGCGGCCCGCTTGCGGCCGGCGGCTCCCAGAACGTGCTGGTGACCTTTGCGCCCACCGCCATCAAAAGTTACAGCGGAACCGTGACGGTCAACTCCGATGCAACCAGCGGCACGGGCACCATCGCAGCCTCGGGCAAGGGCGTCGCCCTGACGAAAATCATCGGTTTGATTGGGAAATTGACGTTTGGCAATGTCACGACCGGCACCACGGCGATCGCCACCCTGACGCTTGCCAACAGCGGCAACGGAACGTTGAAGGTCAACGGCATCACTTATCCGGCCGGGTTCAGCGGCGCCTGGAGCGGCTCGATCGCGGCCGGCGGTTCCCAGAACGTACTGGTGACCTTTGCGCCCATCGCCGTTAAAAGCTACAGCGGAACCGTGACGGTCAGCTCCGACGCGACCAGCGGCACCGGCACCATCGCGGCCTCGGGCAAGGGCATTGCCGCCGTGGCGCTGACGAAGATCATCGGCCTGAGTGGAAACCTGGCGTTTGGCAACGTCACCACCGGCGCCACGGCAACCGCCACGCTGACGATCACCAACCGCGGTACTGCGACGTTGACGGTCAGCAACATCGTTTATCCGGCCGGGTTCAGCGGCGCCTGGAGCGGCCCGATCACAGCCGGCGGCTCCCGTAGCGTGCCGGTCTCGTTTGCGCCCACCGCCGTCACCAGTTACAGCGGGAACGTGACGGTCAGCTCCGACGCGACCGGCGGCACCGGCACCATCGCGGCCTCGGGCAAGGGCATCGCCGCCGTGACGCTGACGAAGATCATCGGGCTGAGCGGGAGCCTGGCGTTCGGTAACGTCACCACCGGCGCCACGGCAACCGCCACGCTGACGATCACCAACCGCGGTAACGCGACGTTGACGGTCAGCAGCATCAGTTATCCGGGCGGGTTCAGCGGCGCCTGGAGCGGCCCGCTCGCGGCCGGCAGCTCCCAGAACGTGCTGGTGACCTTTGCGCCCACGGCCGTCACCAATTACGGCGGAACCGTGACGGTCAACTCCGACGCGACCAGCGGCACGGGTACGATGGCAGTCTCGGGCACCGGTATCGCCGCCGGAACGTTGACGAAACTCCTGACGGTGCCCGTCCAATCGTTGGCCGATGACGCCTATGAGGCGAACGGGCAGATGAATACGTCTGCTCTCATAACCGTGGCCGGGATTTCGGACACGACGATCTATCGGGCGGGGTACCGGTTTGCATCCGTCGGATTGCCGAAGAACGCCAAGGTGACGAGAGCTCATCTCACGCTCGCGTACAACTGGGCAAGCGCGTCACAGGTCAATACGCTGCTCTATGGAGAAGCTGCGGATAGTTCGGCGACCTTCGGCACGACCGCGACCAACCTATCGAGCCGTACGCGCACGTTGACGAGCGTTCCGTGGAACGCCATGCCCATGCTCTCGTGGGGACAGACCTTGGTCTCGCCGGACGTAACGTCCATCGTGCAGGAGATCGTTGCGCGGCCGCAGTGGTTGTCCGGAAACCCGATCACGATCCTCCAGTACGAGGCCGGATCGGCTCAAGGCACATGGGAGGCGGTCTCAGTCGAAGGCGCCACGGGGACGCCTGTTACCGCCGCCGTGCTCGAGATCGAGTACACTCCGTAGTATACTTCGCGGCCAACAGATCACGGAGGGTTTCGTTTCTGCCGGCACGCCCCGCAACTGCCCGCCGCCGCCCTGGCGCCCAGGCGGATGTCGAGATCCTGTTCGAGGATCGCGACCTCATCGTCATCGTCAAACCGGCGGGGTTGTTGACCATGGCCACGGACAAGGAACGGCGCCGCACGGCCTATGCCCTGCTCGTCGAACACGTGCGGCGCCACCGGGCGGGGCGGCTGTTCATCGTGCACCGGCTGGACCGTGAAGCGTCCGGCCTGCTGGTGTTCGCCAAGTCGGCGGAGGCGAAGGCCGGCCTGCAGGCGCAGTTCAAGGACCACTCGGCGGGGCGCACGTACGTCGCCGTCACCGAAGGCCGCATCCCCCGCGACGCCTTCACGATCAAGTCCTACCTCGCGGAGAACGCGGCGTTCCGGTGCTACTCCACGCGGGATCCGGCGCAGGGGAAACCGGCCGTGACCCACGTGACGGTCCTCAAGCGCGCGCCGCACAGGACCCTGATCGAGGCGCGGCTGGAAACGGGCCGCAAGCACCAGATCCGGGTCCACCTGGCGGAGGAGGGCTATCCGATCATCGGCGATCCGGTTTACGGCACCGGGCGCAACCCGATCCGCCGGATGGCGCTCCACGGCGCGGGCCTGATGTTCCGGCACCCGCGCACGGGCCAGCCGATGACCTTTGCCGTGCCCTTGCCCGCCGCGTTCGCAACGCTGGTCTGATTCACATACCGATGGTGACGTCCAGGCTGCGGCCGGATTCGACCACGATGGGCTTGGCCAGCGTCAGGCGCAGATCGGTACCGCGCATGGCCGACGTGGCCCCGAGCAGTTCACCGGCCAGCCGCACCGCCAGGGCCTTGTGGCATCTTTGACGGCTCTGGCTGCACGCACCTCCGCCTCCTGGGCGGCGGCCGCAGCCGCTCCGTTCGAGGCCACGCCAGCCTCCGCCTGCGCCCGGCCGGCGGACCACAGGGCCAACG